>JAIRRO010000007.1 GCA_031255955.1 Oscillospiraceae bacterium | reverse complement strand
ACGGAACAGGGACTGTGCTATAAGTGCGCGAAGGAGATGAAGGATAACAAGTATATTCAAGATAGCCTGCGCAAGATCGGCTTGTCCGAGGAAGAAATGGATATGCTGAATGATGAAATGACGGAGGCTCTTGGAGGACTTGAAGAGATAGCCGGGTTCGGAGACGCGGATGAGGGAGGCAGGACTGCCACATTCCCGTTTCTCAACAGACTCTATGCCGGGCAGGACGGACCCCCGCCGCCGCGCGGAGAGCAGCCTCAGCGCCCGTGGCGCGGTGAGCCGCAGCAGGGCGGAGGCAAGCGGAAAAAATACATTGACAGCTTCTGCATTTCTCTCACCGGACGCGCGCGCGAGGGCAAGCTTGACCGGATGATCGGGCGCGAGAGCGAAACAGAGCGCGTGGTGCAAATACTAAACCGCCGACAGAAGAACAACCCCTGCCTTATCGGAGAGCCGGGCGTCGGCAAGACAGCCATCGCGGAGGGGCTTGCGCAGCGCATAGTGGATAACGAGGTGCCGTATAAGCTGCAGGACAAAGAGGTGTATATGCTTGACCTGACGGCGCTTGTCGCGGGTACGCAGTTCCGCGGGCAATTCGAGGGGCGTATGAAGGGGCTGGTGGAGGAAATCAAAGCCTTGGGCAACGTCATTCTCGTAATCGACGAGGTACACAGCCTTGTCGGCGCGGGCGACGCCGAGGGCAGCATGAACGCCGCGAATATCTTAAAACCGGCGCTCTCCCGCGGGGAAATTCAAGTAATCGGCGCGACGACATTCAACGAATATCGCAAGTATATAGAAAAGGATTCCGCGCTGGAGCGGCGCTTTCAGCCCGTGACGGTGAGCGAGCCGTCCATCGCGGACGCCATTGAAATACTGCGCGGCATAAAGCATTATTACGAGGATTATCACGGAGTACGCATTACAGATGAAATAGCGGCGCGAGCTGTTGTTCTCTCCGAGCGGTACATAACAGACCGCTATTTGCCGGACAAGGCGATAGACCTTATCGACGAGGCTTGCTCCGATATGAATCTGCACAGCAGCGTTATCGTCAGCGCGGGTAAATATCACCGCGAGCGCGACAAGCTGGAGAAGGAAATGGAAGCGCTGATAGCTGCCCCCGGAGGCGATTATTACGAGCGCATTGCAACCATCCGCAGCCGCGAAATACAAATATCAAACGAGCTGGCGGAGCTTGAGCGCACCGGACCGCCGGAGCTTACGGTTGATTCCCTTGCGCGGGTTATCGAGCAATGGACGAAGATACCGGCGGCAAGCATCCGCGCCGACGAGCTTGAACGCCTTGCCGAACTTGACGCGCGGATAAAGCAGCACGTGATCGGTCAGGACGAGGCAGTGGAGCTGGTATGCGCCGCGATACGCCGCAACCGCGTCGGGATTTCAGCCAAGCGCAAGCCATCGTCGTTCATATTCATCGGTTCGACGGGCGTCGGCAAGACAGAGCTGGTGAAAAGATTGGCAGAGGATTTGTTTGATACGCCGGAATCGCTGATACGGCTGGATATGTCGGAATTTATGGAAAAGCACACCGTGTCGCGGATTATCGGATCGCCGCCGGGCTATGTCGGATATGACGAGGCGGGGCAGCTTACGGAAAAAATACGCCGCAAGCCGTACAGCGTAATTTTGCTGGACGAAATTGAAAAGGCGCACCCCGATGTGCTGAATATCCTATTGCAAATCCTAGACGACGGACGCCTGACGGACGCGCACGGACGCACGGTGAACTTCGAAAACACCATAATCATTATGACAACAAACGCGGGCAGCGACAGAAACGACAACGCCTTGGGCTTCAACCGTTCACAGAACGAGCAGGTGAAGGACAAGGCGGAGAAGGCGCTGCGGGACTTCCTGCGTCCCGAATTTATCAACCGCGTGGACGAGGTGGTCTACTTCAACCGCCTCAGCGAAGAAAATTTCAAGCAAATCGCGGGACTGATGCTCGACGAGCTGCGCGAATCGCTGGAGGAAAAGCGGATAGATTTAAGCTATGACGACGCGGCGCTCACGCATCTTACGGAAAAATCCTTCTCACCCGTGTACGGCGCGCGAAATCTGCGCCGCGCGATACAAAAGGAGATAGAGGACGCCATAGCATCGCGAATCATATCAAGCTACGGACGCGCCTTCAGCCAAATCAGCATCACGGCGGAGGACGGGACGTTGCAAATCATCGCCATATAAAACGGCACAAAATGATTACCGGATAAGGAGAAATCAAAATGAAAAACACCATCGCCAAAAGAATAATCGCACTTGTAATCGCAGCTGCGGCGGCGCTGACAGCGCCCATTGTCGCACCCTCGGCGTATGCGGCGACAGACAGCGAGCTTGACCGCGCGATAACAACCGCCGCGGCATATATGCTGAAAACCGTGAAGGACCCCACAGTCGGCTCAACAGGCGGGGAGTGGGCAGTGATAGGACTGGCGCGCAGCGGATATGATGTACCGGATTCATATTATCAGGGCTATTACAACGCGGTGGAGAAGTACGTGAAGGAGAAAAAGGGCGTGCTTCACGACAAGAAATATACGGAATATTCACGCGTAATTCTCGGACTCACGGCGGCGGGGTACGACCCGCGCGATGTCGCGGGGTACGATTTAACAGTTGCGCTCGGTGATTTTGAAGCCACGATATGGCAGGGCATAAACGGGCCGATTTGGGCGCTTATCGCGCTGGACAGCATGGGATACGCAATCCCGGAGAACAAGGACGCGAAAACACAAGCCACGCGAGAGCTTTATGTGCAGGAAATACTGCGCCGACAGATATCCGATGGCGGCTGGAACCTGACAGCAGGCTCGCGCGGCAGGGAAAATTCGGCGGAGCGGGGCGACCCGGATCTTACGGGGATGGCGCTTCAGGCGCTGGCGAATTATCAGGACAACCCCGATGTAAAGGCGGCAACAGACAAAGCGCTCACGTTCTTATCCAACCTGCAGGACAAGGAAGGAGGATATAAGGGCTGGGGTACCGTTAATTCAGAGAGCGTCGTGCAGGTGCTGACGGCGCTGGGGGCGCTGGATATACCGGCGGGGGACAAGCGCTTCACCAAAAACGGCAAGACAACCGTGGACAATATTCTCTTATTTATGAATGCTGACGGCAGCTTCCGCCACACGGAGGATGGCGACGGGGACTCGCAAATGTCCAGCGAGCAGGCGTTTTACGGATTGGTTTCGGCGCAGAGACAGCGCGACGGCAAAAAGTCGCTGTACGATATGACGGACGCCGTGCTGCGCACGGAATTCAAGCCGATACCGACGAAACCGGGACTATCCGGGGCGCACAAGGACATTACAGCCCGCCCCGTGACAACGCCCGGCAGGAGCTTTCCGGATATAAAAAACCACGCGAGCAGAACGGCAATAGAAGCGCTGGCGTCGCGCGGGATTATCAACGGTGATGAAAATGGCGACTTCAGACCGCTTGACGAGATGAGTCGCGCGGAATTTTCCGCGATTGTCACGAAAGGCTTGGGGTTGCCTGAGCGCGTATCGCATCCGTTTAAGGATGTGCCCGCCGATTGGCGGACAAAGCCTGTTGCCTCCGCATATTATTACGAGCTGGTAAACGGAACGAGCGAGACGGAATTTAGCCCGGAGAAAAAAATTTCGCGTGTGGAAGCAGCCGTTATGATATCCCGCGCGGCGAAGCTCTGCGGTATGGAGGTTTCGCGCACAGAGGCGGAGATTCAAAGCACGCTGGCGGAATTTTTTGATTACAGAACAGTTCCGACTTGGACGGACGCCCGCGAAGGACTTGCCTTCTGCTATTCCACGGGAATCCTCGACAGCTCGGCATTGAATATAAACCCGGGAGAGAACGTAACGCGTGGCGAAATCGCGGAAATGATATACAGACTGCTTGACCGCGCCGCCCTTCTGCAGGAGAGCGCGGCGTGACGCGGATGACCGGCAAAAGGATTGCAATCGTCGCCGTCATAGTGGCTGTTTTGTGCGCCGCGTGGTTTTACGGCGGACGATACGCAACGGGCGGCGATAGCCGTCCGACGCCGACACCGGGCGGGACAACGCCCATAGGCGAGACGCCGACCGACGCCGGGGGAATGATAATCGACCCCGAAACAGGCAAGGACAGATATCTGACAGACCCCGTACCCTCCGACAAGCCGCTGCCCGTGGAGCCGCAGGATGTCACGCCGGGTGATACAGAGCTTACGTGCGTAATATCCGTGCGATGCGATACGATTCTGGGCAATATGGATTTGCTTGACCGTGAAAAATGGGAGCTGGTACCCGAGGACGGCGTGATACTCGCCGAGACAACGGCGGTGTTTTATGAGGGCGAAAGCGTGTTTGACGTCCTGCGCCGAGAGATGAAGCTCGCCGGGATTCACCTTGAATTTATGAACACGCCCATTTATAACTCAGCCTATATCGAGGGGATGAATAACCTCTATGAATTCGACGTCGGGGAGTTATCCGGCTGGATGTATAAGGTAAACGACTGGTTCCCGAATTACGGCTGCTCGCGCTACCAATTGAAAGCCGGCGACGTCATCGAATGGATTTACACCTGCGAATTAGGAAGCGATATTGGCGGGGAATGGGCAGCCGGCGTTCAACAACATTAAGGCAGCTTTACCGCGCAATGCATCTTGGTTCATTGGGAGAGCAATTTGTGTTAAAAAGCGAGAAGGCGTTTAATTCAATCCGCTTTGCGGAGAGTATTACAGCAGACGGAGCTGTCTATTTTGCAAAACGCACGAATCGGGATAATGTCGAAAAGAGCAAATTGTTATTATTCCCTCTCCAGTAACGCCGCCGCTATTTCGGCGCATTTTTGTTCCGCTTTGAGCGCGGCTTCGAGAATGTCCGATTCCTCGCGGCGCCACTGTGCGCCGTGGTCGGGCGTGTCCCATTTGTCGAGCCATTTGCGGTAGAACGCGCCGACGCTAAGATTATCAATCATTATTTGCCCTCCCGAAATATTGTGATACGGCGATTATATCAAAAAATATCGGGCGCAGCCATACATCATTGTTTAAGGCGGATTTTATTTTTCACAACCTGAGGTTGATACAAGCAGCCGCGTCGTTTGGCAACACACGGATTGGCGGAGACGGCGCGTTTGTGGTATACTGTGGCGAGAATTTGAGGCTCGGCGTTTATTATTGCCGGGCCGATGAATGGAGGAATTATGGACATTCGAACAACAGCGAAACGGCGCGAACATAAAGCGGAACAAGATGAGGTTGCCTATGTACGTTTCACTATGGCTTGTGAAGGAATGCCCCTGACAAAACGTGAAACGGCGCGTTTAGCAAACTGCGCGTCCGGCAAGCTGAACACAGACAGTGAGATCCAAAAACTCGTATTCAAATACAAGCGGGCGGAGGTATGAAATACAGTTATCGATATAAAATACCGGATCCATATTGCTATCCGAACAGTTCAGTTTTGAAAAACAAATTGAATATCACAGATGAAGATACGCTTGACGAGGCGGAGCGGAGCATCGCATCCCTAAGACTGCTGGAATTGGCACAGCACCCGATTACGGGAATGTTTGGATTTGCGCATTTGAGAAAAATACACAGGTATATATTTAAGGACATTTACGAATGGGCAGGTGAGATTCGTGAAGGCGAATTTTTGCTTAAAGGCGATACACTGTTCTGTATCGGGAGTAGAATACCGGAATACGCTGAAAACGTATTCACAAAATTAAAAAGCGAAAAATATCTGCGAGGACAAGATAAGTCCGGGTTCGCTGAAAAATGCGCCTATTATATGGCGGAGATTAATGTGTTGCATCCGTTTCGTGAGGGCAACGGGCGCACAAGCCGCGAATTTTTCCGCGAGCTTGCGTTAAAAGCCGGATATACTCTGCGATGGCAGCTCGCAAATCCGGACGAGCTACTACAAGCTGACATAGCGGCGTTTGATAGAAACTACGCACCACTGACAGCAATATTACACGGCATCGCCAACATCACAAAAAAGCAGCCGCGGGTGGCGTGGAGATAACCCGCCATTTTGTTCAATCTCCCATTTATAGGAGTCCGTTTTCGTACAGGACTTTAGCTTCTTTCCAATACTGCGGGTATTTATCCGGTATAAACCTGTGATTAGGGTGTGTGGGATTGTTGAACAAGTCGTCATTCTTTATACTACGATATATAATGCCGCGAATAATGTCGTGACGGTACGGACGCAAATCCTCGAACTTTTCATAGATAAACTTGCCTTGCTCCGCATAACTCATTATGTGTTCGTAGACATCCTCAACGTATTGTGCATCAGATATGGGAACGGGTGTCGCGGAGGTCGCGGTCGTGAATACTCCGGCGGCGTTGTTATATTTATAACCGCCGTCGCATTGATAAATCCAACCGCTCAAACCTTTGTAGAAGTATTCCAACGCCCCGCTGAACATTTCCTGAAAGACGAGCGTACCGTCAGGGCGAATATCGAGCATAGGCGATTTAATTTCGCATTTTTCCGTTGGCCAAATATAATGCGCCGCAAGCTGTTTGCTTGAAGTCATGTAGACAAGCGGTTCTTTGAGGTTTGACCACGGTTTGGAAAACGGTTGTAATTTCGTCAGCCCGCCGACGGAACTTCCATGATAAAATGTCATATAATCCCCACCTCCAATTCCATCACTCGTTTTTGTGTAGTGAACCCGATATTTTCATAAAATCTCACAGCGGTTATGGCATAGCCCGCGTCAAGAAACGGCGTTGTCGCTTTCCCTGTTCCCGCGCCTATTTCAATGACTCGTTTGCCATTCCCCTGCCCGGCATATCGGATAGCATCGGCGAACAATTCAGCGGGATAATCCCAACGGAATTTATCGTAGTTCATAACGATTT
>JAIRRO010000163.1 GCA_031255955.1 Oscillospiraceae bacterium | reverse complement strand
AAGTCCGAGCGAATCGGCATACTCGCGCGCCCCCGCGCCGACGCCCCCGATAATAAGCAGCATATCCCGTTTCGCGCTTATTATTTCGCGAAGCCTTTTTCGCGGAGCAGGGTTTTTATCACGGCAACAGCGCCGTCTACGCCGGAGAAGGATGAATTAATCGCGAGGTCAAAATTTTCCTTTGCGCCCCAGACGCGATTTGTGTAATACTTGTAATAGACGCCGCGCGCCTTGTCGGCTTTGCGAACAGCCGCCTCCGGATTTTTATCGGGCAGACCATAGCTCTCGACGGCGCGGCGGGCGCGCTCCTCAAGGTCGGCATAGATAAAAACGCGAATCAAATTTCTTTTCTCGCGCAGTACATAATCGGCGCACCGCCCGAGAATTACGCAGCTTTCGCGCGCCGACAGCTCGCGGATGACCTCTGACTGCGCGATGAACATTCTGTCGCTTGTCGGCGTTTCGTAATACATCAGGGATTCCACGCCGGAATACGCGGAAAGACGAAGGTTGAACAGCAGACCTCCGCCTGTCTTTTCCTCGCTTTTTTCGATATAGTCGGAGGAAAGACCGCTTTTTTCCGCTGTCAGCTTGATAATCGACTTGTCATAAAAGCCGATGCCCAGCTCTGTGGCGAGCCTGCTCGCTATCTCTCTTCCTCCGCTTCCGTATTCGCGGCTCACCGCGACGGTGTATTCGTTCATTGACTGCGACCTCCAATTTTATTGCAAGCGCGGCATTATAATCCAAATATGTGATATTATGCCGTCCGCCGCCGCCTATTATACAGTATTCGCCGCCGTAATGCAACGAGCCGCGAAACGAAAAAGAGCCATATAAAAAAGTCATTGCCTATATCGCGCGAAGATGTTAAAATAAACGCCGTAACCCGATAAATGAAGGGACTGATTTCAGATGCCGGAGCTTGAAGCTCTGTTAAACGGACGCGGCACCGTTTTCTTTGACGGCGCGGCGGGGACGATGCTGCAGGGCTCCGGACTTTTGCCCGGGGAACGCAGCGACATTATGAATATCCGCGCGCCGGAGGCGGTGTACGAAATTCACCGCGCGTATATTGACGCCGGAAGCGATATAATCCTCACGAACACCTTCGGCGCGAACGCGCGCGCCCTGTCGGAGTGTTCGCTTACCCCGCAGAGCGTTATCACAGTCGCCGTTGATCTGGCGCGGAAGGCGGCTGAATCCCGCGCGCTCGTCGCGCTTGATATCGGGCCTATCGGCGATTTAATGACGCCGCACGGGGCGCTTACACCGGAGCAGGCTTATACCTTGTTCAGAGAGCAGGCGGAGCTGGGGGCGGCTGCCGGAGCGGAGCTTATTGCCATCGAGACGATGAGCGACCTCGGCGAGCTCTCCTCCGCCGTAACAGCCGCGCGGGACGCTTGCGATCTGCCGATATTCACGACGATAACAGTCGGGGCGTCAAAGCGCACCTATACGGGCGCGACCGTGACGGAATTTGCCCGCTGCGCGGAGGATTTGGGCGTCGCGGCGCTGGGAATTAATTGCTCGCTTGAACCGGCGGCGATCCTGCCCGCGTTCCGCGAATTATCAGAAACGGCAAGCCTGCCGCTTATAGCGAAGCTGAACGCGGGGCTGCCGGGCTCCGACGGCAGCTATGGGCTGACGGCGGAGGCTTTTGCCGCGCAGATGCTTGAATACAAGCCGCTCGGCGTCCGTATTGTCGGGGCGTGCTGCGGCAGCACGCCGGATTTTATCCGCGCCCTGCGCGCGGCGTTTGGGGACTGACACAGCTATGAAAAGAGCATTTTTTCGCCCGGCGGACATCCTGCTGCCGAATAACGTATACCTTCCGACGTGGGCGGTTATCGCCTGCGACCAATATTCCTCCGAGCGAGGCTACTGGACGCGCGCGGATATTCGCGTCGGCTCCGAGCCGTCCACGCTGCGGATGATAGTACCCGAGGCGTACATCTCCGCGCCGAAGCTCAGCTTACGCGAGCGTGCCGTCGGGCTGGCTGCGGAGGCATATCTGAAGGGCGATATTTTCAGGGAGTATCCGAACTGCTTTGTATATGTAGAGCGCACACTGCGCGACGGACGCGTCCGCCGCGGACTCGTCGGAGTACTTGATTTGGAAGCCTACGATTACACAGGCAAAAACTCACACATACGCGCGACAGAGCAAACCGTGGCGGACAGGCTGCCGCTGCGCGCGCGGGTGCGCCGCGGCTCCCCTTTAGAGATGACGCACATAATGGCGCTTATCAACGACCCAAAAAAAACCGTGATAGAGCCGCTGGCAAACACCGTGCTGCCGCGTATGTATAGCTTTGACCTTATGGAAAACAGCGGGCATCTCAACGGATATCTTGTCGGCGGCGCCCCCGCGCGCGAGCTGTCACAGGCTGTGTCAGTTCTACCGGGTGGAATAGTAATCGGCGATGGGAACCACTCGCTTGCGGCGGCAAAGCTGATGTGGGAGGAAATAAAGCAAAATCTGCCCAAGCGGGAGCATGCGACCTGTCCCGCCCGCTTTGCCCTTGCGGAGGTGTGCAATATCCACGATGACGCCATTGATTTTCATCCGATTCACCGCGCCGTATTCAACGTGGATGCGGACAGCTTTATCGATGGGCTTACCGAGGCTGTGTCCGGCGACGGGCAGCGGACGATAAAATGCGTGTCCCCGAAATTTAACCACGACACGCGCGCGAGGAGCCATAAGGAACGCGAAATTCGCGTGCGGGATGTTCCCGCGGGTGAGCTTATCGCTCAGGTGCAGGGATATATCGATAAATATATAAACGAGCGGAGCGGCAAGGTAAGGGCGCTTACGCCCCGTGTGGACTATATTCACGGTGAAAAGTCGCTGCGTTCCGTTGTGTCCGCGCAGGACAGCGTCGGGGTGATAATGCCCGCGATTGATAAAAAAGAACTGTTTCGTGTGATCAGCAGTCCGGGCGGAGTGTTCCCGCGCAAGAGCTTTTCTATAGGAGAGGCGTGGGATAAGCGCTTTTATGTGGAGTGCAGAAAAGTAAAATAAGAAATATGGGAGAATATTAATATGATTGCTTTGGGATGCGACCACGGTGGGTATAATCTTCTTGGCGAGATTCGCGGGATGCTCCGCGAAAAAGGGTTGGAGCTTCGGGATTTCGGCGCGTTTTCAGAAGAGAGCTGTGATTATCCCGATTTCGCGCTGGGCGTTGCGAGGGCTGTCGCCTCGGGAGAATGCGAATACGGTATTCTGGTTTGCGGCACGGGGATAGGAATGTCGATAGCCGCCAACAAGGTTCCGGGCGTCCGCGCGGCGCTGTGCGGGGACTGCTTTTCGGCGGAGATGACGCGCCGACATAACGACGCGAATGTTCTGTGCCTCGGCGCGCGCGTCACGGGCGCGGGACTCGCGTTGAAAATCGCGGAAATTTTTCTTGAAACCGCGTTTGAAGGCGGCAGACACGCCCGCCGTGTCGCCAAAATTGCGGATATGGAGGTGCATTTGCTTGGCGAGGTACGTCCCGAGAACGTATAAAAACCGCCGCGCGGCGCGGATTGTAATCCGCACGCTGGTGTTCATATTGCTTGCCGCGCTTGTGCTTGCGGTGACGATGTTTTTCGGGCTGCGCCGCTATATAGTGTACACGCCGGACGGACTGCGCCTTGAGCTTTCGTGGCTGGAGGACAGTAACGCAGGGGACGATGTGAGTGCGGCGGACACAGGCGTTGCTGCGTCCGTTGCTGTGCAATAACCGAAAGTTTTCATTTGATTGAAAAATCTCTGCTGAAATATGAAGTTTTTTCATTCGTTTGAAAATACTTGACGAGTTCCAGCACTTTTGCTATAATGAATGAAAAGTGAGGTGATACCGATGGGGCTTGTAGAGCGACCGCGCTATCTCGCGTGGTTGAATGATTGGCGTGAAAAACCCGTTGTCAAGGTTGTGACCGGTGTTCGGCGGTGCGGAAAATCCACGCTGTTTGCGATGTATATCGACAGCCTGCTTAAGAGTGGCGTCAAGCCGGAGCAAATAATTTCAATAAATTTGGAAGATCTGGCGTGTGAAAATTTACTTGATTATCGCGAACTGTACGCATACTTGAAATCCCGCCTTTTCGTCGGGGGGTACACCTATATATTCATCGACGAGATTCAGCAGTGCAAAGGCTTTGAAAAAGCTGTTGACAGCCTGTTCATCAAAGAGAATATAGACCTGCATATCACAGGCTCCAATGCCTTTCTGCTGTCTGGTGAGCTTGCGACGCTGCTTTCCGGGCGGTATGTTCAGGTAGAAATGCTGCCGCTGTCATTTGCGGAATATCGGGAATTCAGAGGCGGCGACACAAACACCCTGTTTCGCGATTATATGCGTTTCGGCGCTTTTCCCGCCGTTGCCGCGCTCAGAGACAATGAAAGGCTTGTGCGCTCATATCTCGACGGTGTATATAACTCGATTCTGGTGAAGGATATAGCCCGCCGAGAAAACATCGCCGGAGTGACCATACTGGAGGGCATCGTGAGATTTTTAATCTCGAACGTCGGCAGCCCCGTATCGGTGAAAAAAATTGCGGACGCGCTGAATTCGGCGGGGCGCGCGGTGTCTGTGAACACTGTCGACAAATATATTCGTTCACTGTGCGCCGCCTATGTGTTCTATAAGGCAGACCGTTATGATATCCGCGGCAAGACGATGCTCAAAACGCAAAGCAAATATTACGCTGTGGACAGCGGTTTTCGTGAACTGTTGCTGTCCGGAGCCTCGGCAGACATCGGTCATGTTTTGGAAAATGTGGTTTATTTGGAGTTGCTTCGCCGGGGCGGAAAGGTAAGAATCGGGAAAATCGCGGAAAAAGAGGTCGATTTCGTAAGCCAAACAGCCGAAGGGCTGACATATTATCAGGTCTCAGCCACCATCCTTGACGAAACAACGCGCCGACGGGAGCTTAGCGCGTTGGAAAGCATAGCGGATAACCATCCAAAGCTTCTGCTGACCCTTGATGAATTCCCGCGCACTGCCAATTATGACGGCATACGCCAGCTGAATATCATCGACTGGCTATCAGCCGACAAGCTGTAAACGAATTGCCTGAGACGCGCGGGATCCGCCCGCGCGAGCGCAAAACGCTTATGATTTTTGCTTTGGTATACCCCAGCCTGAAGTATATCGGGAGCTGAAGCAGCTGAATCAGGAGCAAAAGAATCGCTGTACCCGCCTTAGAAGATATTTGCCGATTTTGCCCCGAACACGCCAAACATCTCTGCGGCGGAGGCTATCACCCCACATTCTGCATATACCGCTGCAGCAGCGTTGCCGCCTCTGCGCGGCTCGCGGTGCCTTTGGGCGCGAGCGTTGTCTCTGTGCGTCCGGTGATGAGTCCCGCAGCGTTCGCCCAGCGCATAGCTTCGCTTGCCCAGTCGGATATTTCATCCGTGTCGGT
>JAIRRO010000127.1 GCA_031255955.1 Oscillospiraceae bacterium | reverse complement strand
AGGCTTCCGAAGGATCCTTAACTTGGCTCGTGTACTTTGCTAATTCTTCGCTTGACATCGTTCTTTGCATATGACCTCCTGTTTTTGGCTCTGCAATTATGTGTGGGTGACATTTATTCTACAGTCTACTGGCGGAGAAGGAGGGATTCGAACCCTCGAGGCGCTTTTGACGCCTACGCGATTTCCAATCGCGCGCGCTCGACCAAACTACGCGACTTCTCCGAATATAAGCACGCCACACGCGGTGCGGCGGGTGACCCGCGCGCGAGACAATTCGCATTATAAAAGAAGCGCGGAGAAAAGTCAACAGAAAAATTTTCATCATATTCACGGACAGGCTTTAATAAACTGTATCGCGGTGCCGGGAGGGCTGCGGACGCGGCGGCGCCGCGAAATTTACAGCTGAGAGCGGGGAGCGAATATGAATGATTTTAACGGTGCTTACGACGCGAAATATTACGGTGCGGCACGGCTTTTGCCGCCGCACCGCCGCGCTGACGCATTGGCGTTGCCGCCCGCGGAGCAGTGCGTGGCGGAGGAGCTGCGGCTTCGTGTGGGGTTTCCTGTTTGCGCGGTTCTGCCGGACGGGGAGCGCGCCCTCGGCGGCACCGAGGTGACGCCGCGCGAGCTTGACACCGTGGTTGAAATAGCCACTGCGGCGTCCGCGCACTCTGTGCGCGAAACGGTGCGCGCGGGATATATCAATGCCGCCGGGGGTTACAGAATAGGACTGTGCGGGGAGACGGCGACGGATTCGTCGGGCGTTATGGGCTTCAGGGCGCTTTCCTCCGTCGCCGTGCGCATCCCGCGTGAGGTGACAGGCATCGCGCGCCGCGCCGTGTCCGCCGTTTTGGCGACGGCGGACGACGCCCGCGGGGGGATAGGGTCGGTGCTGATTATATCCCCGCCCGGCGCGGGCAAGACGACGCTCCTGCGCGACCTTGTGCGGCTTGTGTCGGATGGAGCGGTGGAGCTGGGTATAGCGCCGTCGCGCGTCGGACTTGCAGACGAGCGCGGGGAGATCGCCGCCGTGTCGGGCGGCGTGCCGCAGATGAATATCGGGTGCAGAACGGATGTTTTGTCCGCGTGCCCGAAGGCGGCGGCGGCAATGATGCTGCTGCGGGCGATGAACCCCGAGACGCTTGCCCTTGATGAAATCACGGCGCCGGAGGATGTCGCGGCGGTGGAACGCGCGGCGAATTGCGGCGTGCGGCTGTTTGCCACGGTACACGCCTTTTCAGTGGAGGAGCTGATGAAAAAGCCGCTTTACGCCGCGCTGCTGTGCGGGGGAATATTTGAGGCGGCGGTTATCATCAAAAAAACCGGCGGGCAGCGGATATATGAGGCGGCGCGATTATGACGAAGCTGATAGGGGCGATTTTACTTATCAGCGGGACAAGCGCCTGCGGACTTTTACACGTCCGGCGTCTGCGGCGAAGAAGCCGTATTCTATCAGAGATAGTCTGCGCGCTTGCCGCGATGCGAAGCGAGATTGTCACGCGCCTGACCCCCGTGCCGGAGCTGATGGAGCGAATGGCGTTGCAAACGGCGGTGCCTGTCAGCTCGTTTTTCCGAAATATTCACGCGAGACTCGGGGAGCTTGGAAGCGTTGCGCTGTATGATATCTGGGCACAGACAATAGACGCCGCGCCGGAGCTGCTGCTATCGCAGGAAGAGCGCGCCGCCCTGCGGGAGCTGGCGCGCTCATTAGGACGATACGACGCGGCGGAGCAGCGCGCCGCACTTGAGCGCGCGGAGCGCAGCTTTGAGGAATTCGCCCGACGCGCGGACGAAAGACGCGGCGCGGATTCAAAGACCTTCGCGGCGCTCGGCGCGGCTGCCGGGGTGTTTATCGTCCTGATACTGATATAGAAGCCTGATATAGGAGCATTGTGTTATGGTGCGTTTTCGATGAATGTGGACTTGATTTTCAAAATTGCCGCGGTCGGTATTTTGGTTGCCGTACTCGATTTGCTGCTGTCGCGCTCCGGACGTGGGGAGCAGGCGCTGCTGACCAGCATAGCGGGGCTTATAGTCGTGCTGATTATAATCCTGCGCGAGGTCAGCGGGCTGTTCAACCTCATAAAGGATCTGTTCGGGTTTTAGCCGTGACGCAGCTTGTTAAGGTATTGGCGGCGGCGGCAGCCGGTTCGGCGCTGGGACTGGTTATAAAAAAGAACAATCCGGAAGGCTCGCTGCTGCTGTCGGCTGCGGTGTCCATTTTCGCGGTGTATATGGGCATAGAGGTAATCGCCGACGTCCTCGGCTTTGTGCGGACGATAGCGGGCGCGGCGGGAATACCGAACGCGACGCTTGCCGTGGTGCTGAAAACGGCGGGAATCTCTATTGTGACGAAGCTGTTTGCGGATATTTGCCGCGATGCCGGTCAGGCGTCGGCGGCGTCCGGCGTGGAGCTTATGGGGGCGGCGGCGGCACTGTATGCCGCGCTTCCGCTGTTTCAGACGGCGCTGGATATGATTTATTCGATATTGCAATGAAAAAACGAATGAAAGATAGGTCTGCGCGCGCTCTCGTATCGGCGCTGTCGCTGGTTATTGCGGTTATGGCAGTGACGGTTGCTGCATCGCCCACAGCAGTGGCGGCGCGTGACAGCGAAGCCGACGCGGATAAGCGCGGCGGCGCGGCGATGGAAGAGATATTAATGGAAGAGATATTAAAGGAGCAATCCGACGCCATAGGTGTGCAGCGCGTGGAGCAAGCCGCGCCGGAATCGGCGGGGGAGATACTCGGCGATATGAGGGTAACAGACGCGCTGCAGGTTGAAAGCGCGATTGCGCGGCTTGTTTCCGGCGTAGCTGCAAGGCTGCGCGGCATTATATCACCGGCGCTTGCCGGCGCGGCTGCCGTTGTTGCGGCGGCGTTGATGTCCGGCATATTCACGGCGGCGTTTCCGGAAAAAGGCGGCAATTATGCCCGGCTGGCGGCGGTTCTTGCGATTTCCGTGGTGTCGGTGTCCGGCGTGAACACATTCATCGGGATGGGCGACGGTGTGCTGCGGGATTTGAATATGTTCTCAAAAGCCTTGCTGCCGTGCCTTGCGGCGGCGTCCGCCGCGGGTGGGGCGCTGACCTCCGCCGCCGTGAAATACTCCGCCGCGGTGATGCTGTTGGATTTCTCGATAGGCGCGATGCGAACCGTAATTATGCCGCTTATCTACGCTTACGCCGCGGTGTCGGTGGCGGAGGCGGTTGTGTCGGCTGCGGGAGCCGGAGGCGCGTCCGGAGTCGACGCACTGGCGGGGGCGTCGGCGATGATAAAATGGCTTGCCAAAACGGCGCTTACCTGCTTTGTGCTTGCCTTCGTGGCGTATATTTCGCTCACGGGTGTGATAGCCTCAGCCTCGGACGCCGTGACAATCCGCGCCGCGAAGGTTGCGATGAGTACCGTGCTGCCGGTGGTGGGCAGCATACTCGCCGACGCCGCCGATACGGTGATGTCCGGCGCGGCGCTGCTGAGAAACGCCGTCGGTGTGTTTGGCGTGCTTGCCGCCGCGGCGGTGTGCGCCGTGCCGTTTATTCGCTTGGGCATGAGCTATATGCTCTTTAAGGTGGCGGGGGGACTCTCCGGCGCGGCGGCGGATAAAAGCGTTACGAAGCTCATTGACGCGTTCGGCTCGGCGTTCGGTTTGACGCTGGGTATGACAGGCTCGGCGGCGGTGATGCTGTTCATTTCGATAGTATCCGCGATAAAGGCGGTGGTGTGAGAGTTGCGGCGCGGCGCGATTTTCGGTAAAAAATTCGGAGAGGGGAGATATAAGAATGACTGAGGCTCTGCGCGGATGGATACTTGGCATAGTGGGCGCGGCTATGGTGTCGGCGGTGACGCTGACCCTGACGCCGGAGAGCAGGACAAAGCGCGTGGTATCCGTCGTGTGCGGGTTTGTCGTGCTGCTCGCGCTGATAAAGCCTGTTCGCGGATTTGATTACAGCGTTTTCAGCCGCAGCTTGGCGCGACTGTGCGCGGAGGCGGAGGAATTTACGGCTCCGGCGCTGACCGCGAACGAAAACCTGACGCGGCGAATCATAGAGGAAAAGTACGCCGCATATATTTTGGACAAAGCGCGCGCACTCGGAATGACGGACATTGCGGTCGCCGTTACGGCGGAGCGCGGAGCGGACGGATATTGGTATCCCGGACATGTATCCGTGGCGGCGTCGGACGAATCGCGGCGCGACGCGCTTATGTATGAGATAGAGGCGGGGCTTGGCGTGCCGCCGGAGCAACAAAGCTGGACAAAACGGGAGTCCGTCGGGGGAGATGACTGATGTGCAAAAGATACTGAACACGCTGCGCGAGAAGCTGAAAAAGAGCGGTCAGCTCGGAATTATCGCCGTGATAATCGTCCTTGGAATTGCGCTGCTGACGATTCCGACAGGTGGCGACGGCTCGGACGGCGGCAATGAGATTCCGGATTCGGCGGCGGCGGAGCAAGCAGCGGAAGAAATGCCGTTCTCGCTTGCGGAGACAGAGCGGCGGATAGAGCGGCTGCTGGGAGAGATTGACGGCGCGGGGCGCGTCGCGGTGATGCTGACGCTGCGTTCCGGGGGAGAGACGTTTATTGCCACCGACAAAACATATTCCGACAGGGGAGAGGGCGCGGGGCGGGATCAAACGGAGGACGCCGTGATAATCGGCTCCGGCGGGGCGGCGGAGGCGCCCGTCGTGATAAAGCGCGGATACCCGGAATATTTGGGCGCGCTTGTGGTGGCGGAGGGCGCGGGAAATCCGGAGGTGAGGTTGCGACTGCTGGGCGCGGTGACGTCGCTGACGGGGCTGGGCGCGGGACACGTGGAAATAGCCCCGATGCGGCAGCGGACGCCGACGCCGACGCCGCGCAGCGAAGCGAATTAAAAGCAGCGAATTGAAGGCATTGTACTTAAAAATACGTCATAATTTTACGGGAGGTCAAACAACATGAAAACATTTAAAAGGAACGCGGTAATCATCACGGTGGCGCTGTTCGTATGCGCGGCGGCGTATCTGAACTGGTCGTATGGGCAGCAGGCGGCAGGCATACCCGATGAAATGACGGGCGAGCCATCCGAGCTGACGGCGGAAGCCGGAGCGGAGCTGCAGGGCGAGGGCACGGCGGCGGAGGCTGAAAACGCGGGAGCAGAAAACGCGGGAGCAGAAAACGCTGAAAACGGATATTACGCCGGGCTGTTTTACAACGGGAGTAGTCCTCGCGGCGGATTTTTTGCAGAGGCGCGCATAAGCCGGACACAGGCGCGTGACGCCGCGGTTGAGACGCTTGCCGCCATAAACTCGGCAGACGGTGCTTCGCGGGAGCTGCTTGACGAGGCGCTGGCAAAGCTGACGGCAATAGCGGATTACAGCCGCGTGGAGGCGGAGCTTGAGGCGCTGATAATGGCACGGGGATTTTCGGACTGCGTGGCGTTTATATCGGACGACGGCGTGAAAATCACCGTTCCGGCGCCGCAGACGGGGCTGTCCACCGTGGACGTCGCGAAGATAACAGAGGTGGTGACAAGCGAAACGGAATTTTCTGCCGCGCAGCTGAAAATCATTGAGGTTAAATGAAATTTAGCCGGTATACAAACTCCCGCGGAGTGGCAAAAGCCCCCGCGGGAATTTCTTTTGTTCGGAAAGAGCAATTTCACGATAAAAAAGTGTTTTCAATTTCCGCGGCGGGTGATATAATAGACGGCGTCAAAACGTATTCGTATTTGAGAGGAAAGGTACGGCAACAGCTATGAGTGAGACTAAGGACTACATCACATACGCCGACGAAGGCGGAAGCGTAAGCATCTCAGAGGATGTTCTGACCGTCATAGCGGGCGGCGCGGCGGCGGAGGTGGAGGGCGTTTACGCGCTGTATCCCTCCTACGGCAGGGATATCGGGGAGCTGCTGCGGAAAAAGGCGCTCTCACGTTCCATTCGCGCCGTCGTAAAGGAAAGCTCCGTATCGTTCGACATTTTCGTCGTGGCGGAGATAGGCTGCGCGCTTGCGAAGCTGGGAGAGGGCATTCAGCGCGCTGTCAGCGAGGCTGTGGAGGCGTCAATCGGCGTAAAGCCGGAGGCGGTGAACGTCCGCATCTGCGGCGTGTCCCTAAAAAAAGCAAAGGACAAATGACAAGAACGGGTACGCGTGAGCTTGCTGTAAGGCTCATTTTCTCCCTCAGCGAGAACGGGCACAGCGCGGATGAGGTCGTGGACGAGGTGCTGTCCGACGACTATTATCCGACGCTTTTCGGGGAGGACGAGCTGTATAAATCCACGCCGCGCGGTGAAGAAACGGAGTATCTGCGCCGCGTGGTGACGGGTGTTGCCTCGCGTGCGGCGGAGCTGGACGAGCGCATCGGAAAATACGCCTTGGGATGGCAGGTGTACCGCATTTCGCGCACCGCCGTCGCCATTATGCGCATTGCGATGTTCGAGACGCTGTATATGCCGGAAATTCCGCCGCGCTCCGCGCTTGACGCGGCGATTGACCTTGCAAAAAAATATGAAACGCAAGAGACGGCGTCGTTCATCAACGGTATTCTCGGCGCGTTCTCGCGTGAGGAGCTGTCGATTGAAACAGAGGACGAAGACGAAGCAATACCGAAGCGTGGTGGCGTATGAAAAACGACGGCGTTTTTGAGGTCGGGCAGCTTAATGAATATGTGCGGACGCTGATAGCCTCTGACGATGTTTTGGCGTCCCTTGCTGTGCGGGGCGAGCTGTCGAATTACAAAATTTATCCCTCGGGACACCATTATTTCACGATGAAGGATTCAGTGGGGGCGTTGCGCTGCGTGATGTTCCGCGGCTCCGCCGAAAAGCTGAGGTTTAAGCCGGAAAACGGCATGAAGGTAACGGCGTTCGGGCGCGTGGAAGTATATGTACGCGACGGCGCGTATCAGTTCTATGCCTCCGCCATGACGCCGGACGGCATCGGCGATTTGTACGCCGAGTATGAGCGTTTGAAGGAAAAGCTCAGATTAGAAGGGCTTTTTGACGCCGCGCACAAGAAGCCGATACCTAAAATGCCGCGCACCATCGCCGTTATAACCTCCGGCGCGGGCGCCGCTGTGCGCGATATCATCAGGGTGTTGGGGGCGCGCTGGCCGCTGACAAAAGTTAAGCTATTACCCGTGCGCGTGCAGGGCGTGGAGGCGCCGCCGGAGATTGCCGGGGCGATAAAATATTGCAACCGGTATAACCTCGCGGAACTTATTATCACGGGGCGCGGAGGCGGCTCGATAGAGGATTTGTGGGCGTTTAACGACGAGCGCGTCGCGCGCGCGATTTATGAATCGGAGATACCCGTCATATCCGCGGTGGGTCACGAGCCGGACGTGACTATATCAGACTTCGTTGCCGACCTGCGCGCCGCGACGCCGTCAAACGCGGCGGAGCTGGCTGTACCCGATATGGCGGATATACGCGCGGGACTGAGTCATATGAACGCGCGGCTGGCGCAAAGCGGCGGCAATACGATAAAGCATCTGCGCCGCAGACTTGAAACGGCGGCAGGCTCACGCGTGATGCGCTCTCCCGGCAGCTATATCGACGACAGACGCTTGGCGTTAGACCGCGCGGGTGAAAGGGCAGCCTCCGCAATTCGCCGCCGAGTGTCGGATTCCGGCGCGCGCTTTTCAAGGGCGGCGGCGTCGCTGGACGCGCTTAGTCCGATTAAGGTTTTGGGACGCGGATATGCCATCGCGCGCGGCGCGGACGGCGCCATCATACGATGCGCCGCCGATGTAAGTCCGGGGGACGAGCTTACCCTGCGTCTGCGCGAGGACGAAATATCCTGCACTGTGAACAGGACATAATTTGATGATAAAACAAGCAATGATATGCGAACGACCGCGACAACGCGGAACACAGCAGAAAAAATACAACAACAGCGACATAACATTGCGGTTATAAACGAAAACAAATGCAATTTTAGGCGGTGAATTTTGATGGCGAAACAAAAGAAAACCTTTGAGGAAGCCCTTGCCCGACTGGAGGAAATAGTGACGGCGTTAGAGCGCGGGGAAGCCCCGCTGGACAAACTGCTGGCGCTTTATGAAGAGGGCGCGGGGCTGGTGACGCAGTGCAACAAGCTGCTGGACGCGGCGGAGCAAACAGTGACGCGCTTAGCCAAGGGAGAAGACGGCGAGCCGCAGGAAACCCTGTTCGATATCGCGCAGACGGATGAGTGACGGGCAAACAGCGTCGAGCCGCGCGGAATATGAACGCCTGCGCGAGCTTATAGAGCGCAGATTAGACGACTATTTCCCCACGCGCGAAAAAACGCGCGATACAATGTCGGACGAAACCTCATCCGACGCGACGCTGACGGACGCTATGCGATACAGCCTGATGGCGGGGGGTAAGCGTATCCGTCCGGCACTGACGCTGCTTTTCAGCATAGCCTGCGATACCGGCACGCCGACAAGCGCCGTGCTGGACGCCGCGTGCGGGATAGAGTGTTTGCACACATATTCCCTGATCCATGACGACCTGCCGCAGATGGATAACGACGACACGCGGCGCGGCAAGCCTTCAAATCATATAATTTTCGGGGAGTGGCTTGCCATTCTGGCGGGGGACGCGCTTCAGGCAAAGGCGTTTGGGCTTATCGCAGCCGCCCCGCTGCCGCCGGAGCGCGTAGTGAAAATGCTCACCGAGCTTGCCCTTGCCGCGGGAGAGCGCGGCATCTGCGGCGGGCAAACGCTTGATATATACGCGGAAAAGCGCGGGACAAACGAAGCCGGTCTGTATGAAATCCACCGACAAAAAACATCATCGCTTATCGAAGCGGCGGCGAAAATCGGAGTGCACGCAGCGGGGGGTACTGATGCGCAGCTGCGCGCGGCGGAGGAATATGCCGGAGCCGTCGGAATGGCGTTTCAAATACGCGACGACACACTGGACGCCGTCGCCGATTCGAAAATCCCCGGAAAAACCACGTTTTTCACGCTGTTTGGACAGCGACGCTGCGAAGAATTGATAGCAGAAGAGACAAAGCGGGCGAAGGCGGCGCTGCGCGCGGCGTTTGAACCCGCAAAGCGCGCCCCGCTGGAATGGCTTGCGGATGAGCTGTCCAAGCGGGAGACATAAAATCAAGCAATAAAAGAAGAAGCGCCGCGCGACATCTTGCAAAGCGCGCCGCCGTGCGGTATAATCAAAGCATCAGCGGATACCGAAGAAAGAATGCCGACAAAACCGGCACGGCGGCTTTCCGCAAAAAAGAAAGGGGCATCCCCGATGAAGTTTTCATTTAATCACACCAATATCAATGTCACCGACCTTGACCGCAGCATAAAATTCTATGAGCAGGCTCTGGGGCTGGAGCTTGCCTTCCGCTTCCCCGCGCCCGACGGCTCGTTTGAAATTGCGTTTATGGGCGACGGAGAAACGAAGCACAGGCTGGAGCTTACATATCTCAAAAACCACCCGCAGCCCTATGACCTCTCAGACAACGAAATTCACCTTGCGTTTGCCGTCGCGGACACGGCGGCGGCGCTGGAGCATCACCGCAAAATGGGCTGTGTATGTATGGAAAACACCGCGATGGGGATATACTTCATCGAGGATCCGGACGGCTATTGGATGGAAATCGTCCCGGATCGTATGTAAATAGAAAAAAATCAGATGAACAGATAGGGTATGGTCAATGTTATGCAGACAGCATCGGAAACAGAGCTTGCGGAAGCGGGCTCACCGCCGCAGACCTTAGACACGCGGCTTGCTCCGGGCGCGCGGGCGCATCTCGTCGGAATCGGCGGGGTGTCAATGTCAACGCTGGGAGAGGTTTTACGCGCGTCGGGCGTTCGCGTCACGGGCTCTGACGAAAAGCAAAGCGAGACAACGCAGCGCCTTTCGGAGCTGGGAATCCCCGTTACAATAGGGCATATCGCGCAAAGTGTACACGGGGCAGAGCTGATTATCCGCACGGCGGCAGTGAAGGACGACAACGAGGAAATTATTGAGGCGCGCCGCCTCGGCATCCCCGTTTTTGAGCGCGCGGACGCGTGGGGACACATAATGAAGGCGTACAATCACGCCGTATGCGTGTCCGGAACACACGGAAAAACGACTACAACATCTATGCTTACGCAGATTTTAATGGCGGCGGAAATGGATCCTACCGTTATGATAGGCGGCACACTCGCCTCCCTCGGCTCCGGCTATCGCGTCGGCGGCGGGGACGTAATCGTGCTGGAATCCTGCGAATATGCGGATTCGTTTCTCAGATTTCATCCGACGCTTGCCGTCGTACTGAATATAGATTCCGACCATCTTGATTATTTCGGGACGCTGGATAACGTCAAAAGCTCCTTCGCCGGGTTTGCGGCGCTTGTGCCGTCCGGCGGCGCTATCGTCTGCAATGCCGACGACGCGAACACGATGGAAGCGCTTGCCCCGCTGGCGGCAAGCTCCGCCGTGTCGGGTCGTGAGATGCTGACCTTTGGCTTTTCGCCCGGGTCTGACGTTCGCGGTGAGGCGGAGCGCCCGCTGGGGCGCGGCACAGCGTTTGACATTGTGTATGATGAGCGCGTGTATTGCCACGTGCGCCTCGGCGTCCCCGGACGGCACAATGTAATGAACGCGCTTGCCGCCTCCGCCGCCGCGATTTTTTTGGGACTGCCGGGAGAAGTAATAGAGGCGGGACTTGAGAGCTTCACGGGCGTCGGCAGACGCTTTGAGTTTAAGGGCGTCATCAACGGCGCTGACATTTATGACGATTATTCGCATCACCCGACGGAGCTGCGCGCGCTGTTTGATACCGCGCTGGCGCTGCCGTATAAGCGCGTTGTCGCCGCGTTTCAACCACACACATATTCCAGAACAAGCAGACATCTTAAAGCCTTTGCGGAGCAGCTGCGCCGCGCGGACACAACGTATCTTGCGCCGATATACGCCGCGCGCGAAACAAATACCTACGGCGTAAGCTCTGAAAACCTGGCGAGCGAGATACCGGGCGCCGCCGTCTGCCGAACGCTGGAGGAAATGACAGACTGCCTAGAGCGCGAGGCGCGCCCCGGCGATTTGATTATTACAGTCGGCGCGGGAGAGCTTGACCGCGTGGGCGCGGAGCTGGCAAAACGCGGCGCCGCCCGATAACAAAAAACATCAGTACCCCAACCGCTCAAGCAGCTCCGCCGCGCCCGCGATAAATCCGCGGCACTTTGTTTGAGCCATACGCTCGCGGGCAAACGCCTCCGCGCCCTCCGGCGTGGAGACATCAACGCCCAGCAGCCCGCGACAGGTAAGACACCCGTTTATAGCCTCAAATTCAGCCATAAACGCCGAGACGCGCGCGCCGCAATCACGCTTTGCGCCAAGGTCGCCCGGCGTGGTATGACCCTTTGCCGCGCCGATAACCATAGCGCCGCCGGACGCCGCGCCGCATATCTCACCGCGCCGCAGACCACCGCCGAAGCCACCGGCGACACGCAGCGCGGTTTTCTCATCGATGTCATAATCCTCCGCGAACGCCGCGAAAACGGCCTGCGCGCAGTTAAAAGAATTTTCCGAATACATAATGGCGCGCTCTGATTTTTCTGACATAAACCCATCCTCCCAATAATTCGGTTTCTTCCGATATCATTATATCTCAAGCATAGGATTAAATCAACTTATGGTTTGAACGCAGGCTTGCGATATCGCAATCTTACGTTTGAGCATCAAAATTATTTTGCGCGGGAAGGGTAAGGCGGTGCGACCGAGCAAAATTATTATTTCGCCTTCTGCTTGCATTTCGCGGCAGCCAATGGTATCGTATTCAACAAAGACGTCGGAATACACGGACTTCGCATAGAAATAATAAAGTTCGTCTATTTGGGAGTTATGTGACATAAAAATTGAAATTTATGAAGAATGCGCCGCATCCGTGCGGCGCAAAGAAAAATAATATAAAAATATAATCTTTTACAAAAATCTATTGACATAATGTTTTGAGCATTATAAAAT
>JAIRRO010000058.1 GCA_031255955.1 Oscillospiraceae bacterium | reverse complement strand
CCCGCGCGGCGTTATAATCGTAAGGCTTTATACAGCGGGTTTGTGTAATGGTAGCACGACAGACTCTGACTCTGTTTGTGAGGGTTCAAATCCTTCACCCGCTGCCAAAAAGCGCCCTGTGACCATAGCGGTCGCGGGGCGCTTTTCTTTGTAGGTATCGGGGACACAGGCAGGAAGCGGATGTAAAAATTGATAAAAAACGCAAAAAGCACAAGTGCGGCGCGGCGCATCCCATTGTTTTTTCGCGATTTATGTGGTATTATGCAGGGCGTCCGTGGTATTCGCGCGTCTGCTTCCTTGTTTGCTATTATTTTTCGGGTATCGCGGAACGGCGGCGCAATATAATAATGACACAGAAATGACGGTCATCGGATAAAGCATTTGATTTAATATTAATTTGAAAGGAGTCCGCGCAATGACAGGAATATTATCGCAAGCTGCCCAAGCCGCCAAAAAAGCGAACCTGCGAGAGTCGGAGGACGCGCCGCGCCTGTCAGCGGAAGCCTCAGCCTCACTGCGCGAGCCGCTTGCGCTAATTAAGCTTGCGTCCGATTATATGCTTGAGCGCGGCTGCCTGAAAAATCGCGAGGAGCTGGCAGAATGTGAGCGCGCGATACGCCGCGGAATATTCTGTATGGCGCGCGCATTAAACCACCTTGACGCCGTGCCTCGGGTGCGCCGGTCATGGTTTGATCTTACCCGGCTATGCCTCCGGATTACGGAAATGATTGAGTATACGCTCGGCTTCCGGAAAACAAGGCTCGTTTTTACGCCGCCGCAGCGCAGCATTATGTTTTACGGCGACGAATCGCTTATCAGACGTATGCTGCTGTGTCTTATCGGAGAGGCGACCTGTCGCAGCGTTGAGGACGGGGACGAGGACAAAGACAAAGATAGCAGGGAAAAAATCGTGCGTCTCAGGCTTTCACAGACGCCTGACGGTGGCATATTAATCTATATAACAGGCAAGGCGGGCGATTTTGCACAGAACTATATGCGCGCGATGGCGAGAGCGCAGGGGGGAAACCTTTTTGTGGATTCACGCGGCGGAGAGGATGTGGGGATTATCATCTCGCTGCCGTTCACAGATGCAGAGAGCGGCAGCACGGACGGGAAAGCGTCGGAGGCGGAATTTACGCCGCACGGCGGGATGGAAGAAATTTTGACGGAGCTGGCGCCGCTTGTGCCGTCGGAAAAATTCTCTGAAAAATATTTTGACTGATTGGGATAGTGAGCATGGACAAGAAGCTGGGAATATATATTCACATACCGTTTTGCCGGTCGCGCTGCCTGTACTGCGATTTTTATTCCACCACAGGACGCGACAACGATATGGCGCGCTATGAAGCGGCGCTGCGCCGCCACATACGGGAGTATTCCCCGCAGCTTGACGGCTATGTAATAGACACCGTGTATTTCGGCGGCGGAACGCCGTCACGCTTCGGCGCGGAGCGGCTTATCGCCGTGCTTGACGAGCTGAAGCGGCGCGGACACGTTTCAACCGACGCGGAAATTACGCTGGAAGCAAACCCCGAAAGCACCATGCGCGGCGAGTTGGCAAGGCTGAGGCGCGCTGGCTTTAACCGGCTCTCCTTGGGCGTACAATCCGCGGACGATAAAGCGCTGCGCGGGCTGGGCAGGGTTCACAGCTTTCGTGACGCGGAGACGGCGGTGGAGGCGGCGCGCTCTGCGGGCTTTCGAAATATCGGCGTTGATATGATGTACGGACTGCCGGGACAAACGGGCGCGGAGTGGTCGGATTCGCTGCTTCGGGCGATGGCGCTGGGACCCGATCACATATCGTGCTACGGACTGAAGATTGAGGAAGGAACGCCGTTTTACATATTCCGCGACTCGCCGTTTATCCCCGACGACGACAAGCAGGCGGATATGTATTTATACGCCGTGGACGCGCTTTCGCGCTTCGGATATAAGCAGTATGAGGTATCAAATTTCGCCCGTCGCGGAAGCGTGAGTCAGCACAATATGAAATACTGGATGGGCGGGGAATATATAGGCTTCGGCGCATCGGCGCACTCATATATCGGCTCTGTGCGGTATGCGATGTTTTCAGACCTTGACCGCTATATGGACGGCGTCGAATCCGGCGGCAGGGTTGTTGAGACAAGAGAAGAAATTGTAGGCTTTGAGCTGGCGTCGGAATACCTGATGCTCAGGCTGCGCACCTCTGAAGGCGTATCGGAGGAGGAGTATTACTCCATATACAAATGCGGTATGAACCGCGTGCTGGAACTGCTGGTGTCATATTCCGAGCGCGGCTGGGCAGTGGAGCGCGACGGACGATGGCGATTCACACCGGAAGGATTTCTGCTCTCAAACACGCTAATCGGCGAAATCCTTGACGCGCAAACGCGCGAGCGCGCCGAGGCTGTGCGACCGTGGCAAACCGCGCCGCAGGACGACGGACAAACGACGCTGTTCGGGCACTCGCGCGTGATAACCGGAAAGGTCTATTGACGACAGCCGCCTACTGCGGCAAACGCTTGTATTCAAATTGTATTCAAAAGTAATTAAGATGTAATTTGCAAAATTTGCTCGAAGGATATACAATAAGTGTATCGTAGATATAATGCAAGTAAAATGCGCGCACGCGCGCGCAAAACAGAATAAACACGGATAAACAAGAAACAGATGAAATTGGAAATGGAGTTTTTAGAGAAATGAGCGGCAACGCCGGAAAATCGGCGGCGCACCTCGCGCCGCATGACAATAAGAAGAAGAAAAACCAACGCGGCAGAGGCGGGCTTATCGTAATTACGGTCGTGCTTGCCCTGATGATTGCGCTTGCGGGAACCGGGGCGGCGCTTGCCAGAACCTCTGATTCCGTTTTTCCGAACGTATATGTGGGCGGGGTTGCCCTCGGCGGGCTTTCCAAGGCGGACGCCGCGGAGGCTCTGCGCGCCGGGGGATACGAATCCGGTATGAATGCCGCGCGCGCGGATGTGAGACT
>JAIRRO010000049.1 GCA_031255955.1 Oscillospiraceae bacterium | reverse complement strand
CTTAGCAGACAAGCTTCCATATCAAACTTTCTTCGGAACGGCGAAAGCCGCGTCTCTACTGACATTCAAAAGCAGGAGGATAATCCCGTGACAATAAACGAAAATTCCGCCGTATTCATCACCGATCTGGCTATCACGAATGTAGTTGACGAGCTTTCCCGTCGCAATGGAAAAACACCAACGGAAACACTGCGCGAGCTTATGAAAACGAAAACATATATGCTTTTGTTTAACCCCGAATCGTATCTGTATCTTGAAAGTCCGACATACATCCTTGATATGATTGACGCGGAGCAACAGGGTGACTGGGATAGATGGCTGGAGGTGTAGTTAATGACCGGTATTAACAGCGAGCTATATTTACAGGTGCAAATCGCCAACCTATATATGCGGAGGCATAATCTGTCGCCGGAACATTTTTTAGAGCTTGACAGAGAATTTGACATTCTCCATTTTCTTGACATTGGCTACGAGCCGTATCATCTGACAGGACCCGAGGGTGTGCTCGCTGAAATTGAAAATATTATCGAGCGGCAGCGTTCCGCAAAATCAATCACCTCCCCACCGGGAACCGACGAAATGGAGCGACAATGACCGACGGTATCGTTTTCAACATCCAGCGCTACAGCATTGACGACGGACCCGGCATCCGCACGACGGTGTTCCTCAAGGGCTGTCCGCTGCGCTGTCCGTGGTGTTCAAACCCCGAATCACAGAGCGTTGCCCCGCAGCTTTTTCACCGCCACACATCGTGCGTGAAATGCGGGGCTTGCGCAGCCGGGTGTCCCGCGGGGGCGCTCCGGCTCACGGAGGACGCGATTGTCATCGACCGCGAAAAATGCGAGGCTCACGGGGCGTGCGAGGAATGTAAAATCTGCGTTGACGCCTGCGTCAACGGCGCGCTTGAGATAAAGGGCGGGAAAATGACCGTCCAGCAGGTGTGGAAGGTGATCCGCCGCGACGCGGTGTATTATGAAACCTCCGGTGGCGGCGTGACCTGCTCCGGCGGAGAAATATTGTCCCAGCCGGATTTTACATCGGCGATATTCAAAAAATGCCGCGAGGAGGGTATTCACACCTGCGCGGACACCTCCGGCTTCGGGACGCGCGCGGCGCTTGATAAAATTCTGGACTACACCGACCTTGTCTATTTCGATTTGAAGCACCCTGACCCCCGGCTTCACCTCGAGCATATCGGCGTTGATTCCGGCGTCATATTAGACAATCTGCGGCGCGTCTCGGAACGCGGCGTCGCGACGACGCTGCGCCTGCCGCTGATACCGGAATACAACAACTCTCCCGAAGCGATAGAGGCGCTCGCGCACATTGCAAAGCAGTACGCGCCCGACGCCGCCGTATCCATACTGCCGTATCACCGGTACGGCGAGAACAAATATCAGGCGCTTGGGATGCGCTATCCGCTCGCGGAGCTGCGCGAAAACACGGCGTCGGAGCTTGACGCGGCAAAAGTCATCTTTGAAAAACACGGCTTCAAGTGCGAGGTGAGCAAATAACTTGAAATGCGCGTTCCCCGTGCGACAGCACATTAAGCGCGGTATACGCCCGCGCCCGCAACGCGTTCCCCGTGCCGCAAATCCCCCCGTCGCGCCCACAGGCGCGTTCCCCGTGCGACAGCACGCCAAATAAGGAGGCAACCCAAATGATAAAAGTACGCCAAAAACGCATAGATGAGGATATATTCCTGAATAAGCTGCGTCCGGAGGTGCTTGCCCCGCATCCGGAGACGGGCAGAGAGTGCGACCTTGACGAGGCTGTCGCGTACCAAAAAGCCTTGCCGGACAGCAAAAATTTTACGAAGGCGCTTGCGAAATACCGCGCGGAGGGCGGCATCGGGCTATTCCCGCGCTCCGGCGTACCCGTCGTTGAGCGGGAAATTGAGCTGCTGCAATCGCTTGACGCCGTCGGCGTGCGCCTGTTCCCGTTCACCACGGATTCATATACGCGGAATTTGCAGCTGGACAAGGCGGCGGCGGGGCTGGAGGAGAGCATAAAAACGGGAAAAATGAAGCTCAACGGCTATCCGATTATCAACCACGGGGTAAAAACGACGCGACGCGTGGTGGAGTCCGTTCCGGGGGCGTTTGACCCGCGCAGCTCGCGCGTCGCGAATTCCTTCGTCGGGGAGGTTGCGTTCGCGTCCGGTATGACGGCGATGCCAAACAGCTTTTTCGGTTGGATCGGCGGGTACGATAAGCTCGCCACGCCGGAGGAATGCATTGAAACAGCGCAGTATCTCGGGCGATTAATCGGGTATTATGCCGACCGCGGCGTCATAATCTCCACCGATTGCCACGGTTGGCTGCCCAACGGCGTAATTCCGATGTATATCAATATCGCGACACAGATTATCGAAGCGCTGATTTCCGCCGGGCAGGGGGTAAAATCTGTTGTGCCGCTGATGAATTTTCAGGGAAATCTGGCGCAGGATGTTTCGGAAATCAAGGCGGCGGAGGGACTGTTTCGAAAATATCTCGATAAATTCGGGTTTACGGATGTGCAGATACCCGGCATCATCGGCAATCAATCCTCACTGTTCGCTTTCCCGCAGGACGTCGGCAGCGCCTATGGATATATCAATTACATCGCCATGGCGGCGGCGCTCTCCCCCGTTGACGCGTGCAGCGTGAAAACCGTGGACGAAGCCTCCGGCGTGCCGTCTGTCGAGAGCCATATGCAGACATACCGCTCCGCGAACTGGATTTTTAACGTCACGCGGCGGCAGGGTATCTCGTTCGACAGCGCGCAGGTTGAGATTGAGCGGCGGATGTGCGAGCTTGCCGTGTCGGCGATAATCGATAAGACGATAGAGATGGGGGACGGGGACATTGCCGTGGGCGTCGTCCGCGCGATTGAGGCGGGCGTGCTGGATTCCCCGTTTTCGATAAACGTCAATGTGCGCGATTTATGCATGGGTGCGCGAGATTTGCAGGGGGCTTGCCGCTATATCGAATACGGCAACCTGCCGATACCGGACGAGGTGCGGCAGTATAATGACGAAAAAATTCGCGAGCGCGAGGCGGCGGAGGGGCGTCGGCTGGGATATAAAACGTCGCTGGCGGATTTTTGGTCGCTCTCACGCGGCGTGTTGATTGACCCGCCGGGCACGGCAGCAAATAACGACGACGATGAGGTTCCGGCATATATCGCGGAGGCTGTCCGAAAAAACCCGCCGACGATAATAACGGGTACGGTGGGCGTGGACGCGCACGTCATCGGCACAAAAATCATCTCAAGGGTGCTGCGGGAGACGGGCTTTAAGGTGGTGGCGCTCGGCGCGCAGACGCCGCCGGAGGAATTTATCAAAGCAGCGCGTGAAACGGACGCCGCAGCTATGCTTATGACCAGCCTTTACGGTATGGCGGAGATGGATTTGCAGGGCTTTCGCGACAAATGCATAGAAGCCGGTGTGGACGATATTCTGCTGTATATCGGCGGAATTCTCGGCGTCGGCAAGCATGATTTCGCGGACGACGCGGTCAAATTCAAAAAACTCGGATTTGACCGCGTCTATCCGCCGTCCGCGCCTGTCGGCGCCTCCGTTGTGAATCTGTATGAGGATTTGCTTCGGCGCGGACTGCTGTAAGGCGCGCCGCGCGAGATAAAATTCCTATGATTCGCGTATTCATTGATTTCGGCAGCACGTTCACAAAGGCGGTGGCGTTTGATTTGCAAACGGAAACGCTGCTTGCGCGCGTGCAAGCGCCGTCCACGGCGGATACGGACGTGACGGAGGGGCTGCGGGCGGCGCTTGAGCTGCTGAAAAAGGCTGCACCCGCCGTCGGCGAGCGCGAAATTCGCGCCGCCGAAGCGTGCTCCAGCGCCGCCGGGGGCTTGCGGCTTGCCGTTATCGGGCTTGTGCCGGATTATACGACAAAGGCGGGGTATCTGGCAGCTCTCGGCGCGGGAGCGCGCGTTGCCGCCGAATTTTCTTATGAGCTTACAAGCAGTGAGCTGCGCCGATTGGAGGAACACGCGCCGGATCTTATCCTGCTGACAGGCGGCACGGACGGCGGGAATCGACGCACCATCGTACACAATGCGCAGCTGCTGGCACACTCCGATATACGTGCCGCTGTCATCGCCGCCGGGAACAAATCAGCGCGCGACGATATTGAAAAAGCCTTTCTTGGAACGGATAAGCAGCTGAGCTTCGCCCCGAATGTTATGCCGGAGTTCGGCAGGCTGGAGCTTGACCCCGTGAACGCGAAAATCCGCGAGCTGTTCATTTCGCGAATTATGGACGCGAAGGGCATATCAAAATCCGGCGATATCATCTCCGGCGTTGTAATGCCGACGCCGGCTGCCGTGCTGGAGGCGGCGAAGCTGTTATCAGATGGATGTGACGACGAGCCCGGCTTGGGTGAGCTTATGCTGGCGGACGTCGGCGGCGCGACGACAGATGTGTATTCCGTCGCCGCCGGGAATCCGCGCGGCGGGGTGCATCTGCTTGGACTGCGCGAGCCTTACGCGAAACGCACCGTCGAGGGGGATTTGGGCTTATACCACAACATCGACGCGCTTTCTGCGATAGCCGCGGAGGCTATGCCGGATGAAAAACGCGAGCGCTTTATGAGCACCGCCGCGCGGTTGCGCGCCGAATTATCCGTGCCGGATGGCGACGCCGAGGCGGCGCGGGCGCAATTTATTCTTGCGCGGACAGCGGTGTCGGTCGCCGTCTCGCGCCACGCGGGAAGCGTAGAGACTCGCCACACACCGGACGGCGAGACGCTGATTCAACGCGGCAAGGATCTCACGGGGGTGCGATTGGTTATCGGTGCGGGCGGACCGCTCGCGTTTTCAAGGACTCCGGCGGAAATTCTTGACGGGGCGCGTTCGGAGAACACCGCCCCGGGTACGCTTGCCCCGCGTGAGCCGAAATATATGACGGACAGCAGATATATCCTCTTCGCCGTGGGACTTTTATCGCGCACCGAGCCTGCAAAGGCGCTTGTAATCGCAAAAAAATATCTTACAGATGCAAAAATTCCGTGAACAGCTTGTCTTTTGCCGTCCGGGCTGATATAATGGCGGCACAATGACAGGAAAATGATAAGAAAATGATAGGAAAGGAATGATTAAAAACTATGGATCCAACGATGCTTATTATGCTAGTGGCGATGATTGCCGTTCTCTTTGTTACACAAACACTTTCCAGCAGAAAGCGCAAAAAGCAGGAGACGGAGCTGCGCAGCTCCCTTACCCCCGGCGACGTCGTGACGACAATCGGGGGGCTGTACGGAAAAATCGTATCGGTCTCCGATGACAGCATTGTGTTTGAGACAAGCGAGGATCGTGTTCGCGTCGAGGTTGCCAAGTGGGCGGTTGCCTCCAAGGGCAAATCCACGCAGGAAACACAAAAATAGAACACAGCCGCTCTTAAAAGCGGCATAAAAAGCTCTCCCCTTGAATAACTTGTACAGAATCCATCGGGTTTTATTCAAGTGCTTACGGGGAGGGCTTTTTTATGCGGCAAATCAGGAAAAAGAACACGGCGACGCGCATCCCGCCGCCGACGGCGGCGCAGCTTTTCGGACTGGCGGTGAGCCTTGCCGTCACGGCGGCGCTGCTTGCGGGGGCGGCGGCGCTTATCTCCGCCGGACGCTTGCCGGAGGATTCTATGCGCCTTGTGACCAATATCTGCGCGTTTCTCGGCGCGCTCGCGGGCGGGCTTGCCGCTGCGTCGCGCTTTGAAGGACGTCGGCTGCTTGCGGGCTGCGCCGCGGGCGCTGTAATGCTGCTTGTATATCTCGGCGGCGCTCTTATCGGAGGGGATTTCGGCGGACGAAAGCTGCTTCAGCTCGCGGCGCTGATTCCCGGTGGGGCGCTCGGCGGGGCGGCGTCGGCGCTGGGACGCGCCCGCCGCCATTAACGGGGGAGGCTCGGCTTTTATGGCTCAAAGCAAAGCGCGCCGCGTGGGCTTTATCCTCTGTGCCGTGCTGTTTGCGGCGGGGTGCGTTGCCGGTGTGGCGTCCGCCGCGGCGCTGCCGCCGGACACGCGCGTCGGGGCGTACATAGCGGGGCTGTCTGAGGGCAGCATCTCCGGCGTCGGGGAGCGGTTTTTCCCGGCGCTTCTTTCGGCGGGGAAATATCACATCGCCGCGCTGTTTTTCGCGTTTTCAGTGCTGGGCGTCGCGGGGATTCCGATAATCGCGGCGATTCGCGGCTTTGTGCTGTGCTTCACGATGTCGGCTGTTGTGCGGTATTACGGTCAGGCAGGGATTCCGGCGGCGCTGGCGGTGTTCGCGCCGGAGGCGCTTATCGCGACGCCGAGCCTTTTGATGCTGTCAGCGCCGACCTTCGCCGCGTCGTTCTCTCTTCTCAGTTCTCTGCCGCGCCGCGCCGCGGGACCTATGCTGCCGTATGGCGCGGGACTGTTAAGAAGCTCCGCTGTGGGAGCGCTTGCCGTCGCGGCGGCGTCTTTAGCCTCCGCGGCGATTGCCCCCGGGCTGCTCTCCCGTCTCGGCGGATAATACGCGGCGTCGGGAAATAACACCCCGCCCAAAGCTCTATTTCCCGACGGTGTTTTACAGCGCGATTCCGCGCGTTTCGCATACCGGCGGCAATAAAATCGCCTTATCAATATTCTAAGGATAAGGACTGATTTTGTTGACTCTTAACGACCTCAGACTCCGCTTTTCCAAGCTGTCGGCGCGCGTAATAGTGCGCGACGGAGCCTCGCGGGAGCGCGCGGCGCACGCCGCCGAAGCCGTCACGCGGTTTTCGCTCGGATTTATATTATCGGGGGCGTCGATTCTCGGCGGGATGTCGCCCTTCGCGGCGGCGTTCGCCGCCTCGTCCGGGGTGGGACTCGGGGGTATATCGGCGCTGCTCGGCGCGACGGCCGGACACCTGATGTTGTGCCCGTTTCTATCGGCGCTGAAATACATATCGATGGCGCTTTTGGCTGTCGCGGCGGCGTTTGTGTTCCGCCCCGCCGCCATATCGCGCTCGGAAGGATTTGTACCCGCCGCCGCGGGTATATCGGCGCTGCTCGTCGGGATTATTTCCGCCGCCGATGGCGGGGTTTCCGCCGCGGAGACGGTTTTTGCCGCCTCGGACGCCGTATTATGCCTCGGCTGCGCGTATTTTTATAAAACCGCGTTTTCGCCGTGGTCGTGGCGGCTGAGCCTTGAAAACGAGGTGCCGCACACCATAAGCGTGTTGATTTTGCTCTCCACAGCGCTGATTTCGCTCTCCGAGCTGCGGGTTTTCGGTGTGCTGTCTATAGGCAGAGCCGCCGCCGTGCTCGCCGTGCTGCTTACGGCGTACAAGGGCGGCGCCGGTATGGGCTGCGCCGCGGGGCTTGCCGTGGGGATGGCGCTTGACGCGGCGTCAGGCTCGCAGCCGATTTTCGCGGCGGCATATGGGGCGGCGGGTCTTACGGCGGGGGTGTTTTGCGGCAGGGGGCGCTTAGCCTTCGCGTCGGCGTTTATTCTGGCGGACGCCGGAGCCGCGGCGTTTGCCGTCTCGGCTGAGGCGTCGCCCTTTATCATTCGCGGGGCGGCGCCCGCGATTTTATATGAGGTGTTTGCCGCGTCCGTCGTATTTATGCTGCTGCCGACGGCTTTTATCTCACGGCTCAGCGCGCTGCTTCCGGAGCGGGAGACGCGTGAGGGCGCGGCACGGGCGCGGGAATATACGCGCCGCCGCGTCGCGGAAGCATCGCAGGCTTTCAGGGATCTGTTCAACACGACAGTGAAGTCGCCCGCGAAAAGCGCCGCCGATGCTGAAAATCCCGCCGTGATTTTTGACCGCGCGGCGGATGAGGTCTGCCGTAAATGCGAGCGCTCCGCGATCTGCTGGCAGGAGAATTACATATCGACGCGCGACGCGCTGAACGGGATTACGCGGGATATGCTGCGGCGCGGCAGCGTCGAAAAGAGCGATTATCCGGAATATTTCGAGCAGGCGTGTATCAAGATAGACAGCTTCACGTATGCCGTAAACTGCGAAGTACGCTCTTTTTTACGCCAGCGGCTGATGAATAACCGTCTGCGCGGCAATCGTCAGGCGGCATACAGCCAGTATTCGGAGGTGGCGGCGATACTCGACGGGATTTCCACGGAGCTTGGCGGGGGGATATCCGTCGAGGCGGAGCTTGAGGCGAAAACGCGAAAATATTTGAAAAGTCTCGGGATAACAGCGGATGTTGCGGTATTTCGCGACAGGGGCGGGCGGCTGCACGCGGAAATATCCGGGGCGGAGATTAACGCCTTCCGCCGCGACCGCGGTATGCTGGACAAGCTCTCCGCCGTTTTGGGTGTGCGGCTGTGTACCCCGGAGGGACGCCCGCGCTCCGGTGATCTTTTGCTGCTGGAGGCGGAGCCGCTTTCCGCCTCTGTCGGCGTGTCGCGTATGAGTCGCCGCGAGGGAGAGGTGAGCGGCGACACGGGCGCGTATTTCAAAACAGACGAAGGCGTGCTGCATATTTTGCTGTCTGACGGTATGGGCTCCGGCGAAGCCGCCGCGCGGCTCAGCGCTGACTGTGTGCGTATATTGGAACGCTTCCTGCGCTCCGGCGCTCCGCCGGAGGCTGCTGTGCGTATGTTAAACGGAATAATGCAGCTGCGCAGCGACGAGGACACGGGCTGCGCCACGGTGGATTTGATGTGCGTGAATCTCTTTTCCGGCGATATGACACTTATTAAATACGGCGCCGCTCCGACATACGTGAAATCGGGTACCGCCGTAAAGCGCATACGCGGCAACAGCCTCGCGGCGGGACTCTCGGCCGCGCCGACTGACGCGCCCGACAGCGCAACGGCGTCTCTCTCACCCGGAATGTTCGCCGTTGTCGTCTCTGACGGCGCGGAGGACGGCGAACTTATCCGTATGATTTCCGAATACGGCGGGGACGACCCGTGCGAGCTGTCGCTAAATATCGCGGAGGCGGCGCGCGCCCGCGGCGCGGAGGACGACGTCACCGCGATAGCTGTAAGAATTGAGCGACGGGAATAGCCTCACTCCGCGACTTCCTCACGCACAATTAGGCAGCAGCCGTCAGTCACCTCGATTGACGCGGGTGTACCGATAAACGAATTGCTGACGCCGAGCGGAAAGCTCTCTGTCAGCGCAATATCCCGCGCTTCGTATTTCAGTCCGGTTATCGAAACGCCGCGCGATAAGCCGCCTATGGCGAACACGGAAACGCTCCCGCGCGTATGCGCGCCGTAAGAGATTTTTCCGTTTTTTATAACCGTAAGCTCTGCCCCCGCACCGACAAGAAAGCCCTGCGCGCCGCGCTCGCACAGCCGCGCGAGCAGCGATATGTTCGCCAACGTGTGCGACAGCCGCGCCCCGCCCGTGCCGCCGTACAGAACAAACATATCAAAGCCGCGCTCAAACCCCTCGTCCGCGGCGAGGCTCATATCGGTTAAATCCTTTTCAACGGGGCGGCGGATTATCTCGACGCCGGGGGAGGGCTCCGGCACACCGTCAAGCGAATCGAAATCGCCGATGATAATCCGCGGCGCAATGCCGAGTCGCTGCAAATGAAGCAGCCCGCCGTCCGCCGCGATAATCAAATCGCGCTTATTGGTCAGAGCATCGCTCGGGCTAAGCTCCCCCGCGCCGAAAATACGGCAGGCGGGTGTCTGTATATCCCCCGCGCGGGCGATGTATATTTTGTCATTCATTATCACTACTGCCCCCGTTTCCGAACGGATATTTTGAATCGCATATCCAAATCCCGCCGATATTTTAACGCGTCGCGGCGCAAATATCAACAACGTGATTGACACGGACAGCGCTGTTATGTATAATGCGCTTATGAAAAAGCTAATCAGGACAACAGCGGCGGCGGCTCTGACAGTCGCGATGATTTTAACACTCGGCGCGGCGGGTGGACAGGACGACCCGCTTATCACCCTGTCGCGACTAAACGGTGAGTACCGCGCGGAGCTGGCAGCGGAGCTTGATGTCGCCGTCACGCGGGCGTTTGACGCCGAATACGCGCGCCTTACGGCAAGGCTCGGCGCGGGCGGATTACTCGTGCCGCCCGTGGGATACACGCGCGCCGTGCCGTCCGTGACGGAAGAAATCCTTCCCGGGCAGACGCTCAGCCTTGCCCCCGGGGCTATCTTCACGCTTAAATCGGGCGAAACCTCCGGCGTTATCTCCGCCGGCAGCACGCTTGACCTCACCGAGGGGACAAGCCTTTCGGGTACGTTTACGATAGTCCGCGGGCACAGATATATGGTGCCGGAGGGTGGTGCGGTTTCGTTCGCCTCCGTCGGAGCGGCGGCTGTGAGTATTGACGGATACCGCAGATTTGACGGGGAGGCGCTGGAGCATCACCCCGTGTTCACCGATGTGGGCGCGCGCGTGTGGTTCTATCCGGCGGTCGATTTCGTCTATGTCAACAAGCTGTACAACGGCGTCTCACCGACGGAATTCGCGCCGGACATGCCGATGACCCGCGCGATGTTCGTAACCGTGCTGGGTCGCCTTGAGGGGATAGACCCGTCGCAGTATGCTTCTATCGGCGACGCAAATGACGCCGCCCCGGCTGATAACACCCCGACCGATAGATCTGACGACGCGGCTCCGCCCGCCGACACGACGCCGGAGCAAAATCCGGAGCAGCACACAGGCACAGCCTCGGACGACGCAGCCCCGACGAACTCCCACCCTGCCGAGTCAACGCCGCCGGGCGACGATACGCCCTCCCCCAATCCGGAGCTCACCGAGCCGCTGACCGGGGAAGCCTCAACCGAAGAAACACCCGCCGAAGAAACGTCAATCGGGGAAACACCAACAGGGGAAACGCCCGTCGAAGAAATTCCAGCAGAGCAGGTCACCGCGGATACGCCGCGTGTATTCCCCGATGTTTCGCCGGACGCCTATTACGCTCCGTACGTCGCGTGGGCGGCATCGGAGGAAATCGTCCTCGGTTATGACGACGGCACATTCGGACCGGACGACACGATAACGCGCGAGCAAATGACCACCGTGATGTATCGCTACGCGCTTTGGTTGGGCGAGGATCTTTCCTTCCCCGAGGACACGGGCGCGGGCTTTTCCGATATCGGCAGCGTTGCCGACTATGCCATTGTCTCTGTGAAATGGGCTGTCAGCCGCTTTATTCTGGCAGGCTCGGACGGCAAGCTTATGCCGCGCGACACAGCGACGCGCGCGCAGGTGGCTCAGATTATCAAAAATTTCATATCACGTTAAAATAGCCTTCAACCGACGCACAGCACCGTATACCGCCGCCGACAGCGCGGCGCTGACGAGCCACTGCACACAGTTAAATGGAAGTCCCGCTATCGCGTAGCTGACGCCGAACAGCGCCGTTTCATACAGCGCATAGCCGAGCATCATAACAGCCCCGCCCGCGAGAGACGCCAGAATATAAGCGCGCGCGCCGCCGCGCTTCATTATCGCCGCCGCAAGCAGCGCCATTGCGCCCTTTATGACAGCCGTTGCCGGGACATACGCCGCCGCCCCGACAGCGAGGTCAGCCAGCGCGCTGCCGACGGCGGACGCCGCCGCCGCAAGGGGTCCCCCGATGAGATACGCCGCCGCAAAAATCACCGTGTCGCCCGGATTCAAATATCCCGTGGTGCCGGGGATTCTTATGGGCAGCAGTCCCGTTACGGCGAAAATTATCGCCGCGAGCAGCGCCGCCACCGCAAGCTTTTTAATACTATATTTCATCGTCGTCAGTTCCGTTGTCCAAGTCAATCGTCCGCAGGGCGATTTTTTCACAGAACACCTCGTCGTGTTCAACGAAAAGAATCGTCGGCTGATATTCCAGCAGCAAGGTCTCTATCTGCATACGCGATATGACGTCTACGAAATTCAGCGGTTCATCCCATATCAACAAATGCGCCTGCCGGCAAAGACTGTCCGCGATAAGCGCCTTTTTCTTCTGCCCGTCGCTGAAATCGCGCATATCCTTATCGAATTGCGTCCGCGAAAAATCCAGCTTCCGCAGCACCGCCTTAAACAGGCTTTCATCAAGTCCATGCGCCTCCGCGTATTCCGAAAGGCTGCCGCCGAGGCTGGATGTATCCTGCGGGACGCTTGAAATTACAAGGCGAGTGGCAACGTTCACCTGCCCGGTGTGCTCCAAATCCTCCCCAAGAATAAGCCGCAGCAGGCTGGATTTTCCGGAACCGTTGCCGCCGCGCAGCGATACACGGTCGCCCCTGTTGATATCAAAGCTGACGCCGGAGCATACGCGCCTCCCGCCGCGAAACACAGACACATCCTCCAGCGTGACAAGCCGCGATGCGTGATAATCAAGCCGCGTCAGCTTGAGCTTTTCCGGTGTTTCAAGGTTTTTCAACAGCTTGGATTTTTCTTCGACCGCGTCCTGCCGCCGCGCGTCAATGGTTTTGGCTCGTTTCATCATTTTCTTTGATTTCGCCGCTTCATACGGACGCCGACCCATGCTCTTCTCGGTTTTGGACGGATCGAAGCCTATCTTGCGGCTTTCAGCCGCGTCGGACCACGCCGCCTTTTCCCGCGCGGTTTTTTCGAGCCGCTTGACCTCCTTTTTGAGCTTTTCGTTCTCTGCCAGCTCAAAATTATCGCGCAGCTCCCTGTTGGCTGCCCACGCCGAAAAATTGCCGCGCTGAATCTCTATATCCGCCCGGTTTATCGAAAGAATATGGTCAACACAGCCATCGAGAAACGCCCTGTCATGCGAGACGAGTATGAACCCGCGCTTGCTGCCGAGATATCGGCTGACAAGCCGCCGACCGTGCGCGTCGAGATGGTTTGTCGGTTCGTCAATCAGCAGAAAACCGTTCTCGCGCAGAAAAAGCGCCGCGAGCATCAGCTTCGTGCGCTCCCCGTTTGATAGCGAAGCGAACGGACGGAGCAGGGTATCCTCCCGCACCTCAAGCAGGCTCATCTCACGCCGGATTTCCCAGTCTGTGCAGCCCGGGCGGATTTCCTCAAGAGCATCCGCGGCGAGCGCGTCCTTTTGCGATACATCAAAGGGGAAATACTCAAAGTCAACGGACGCGCTTATCGTGCCCGCGTATTCATATTTGCCGAGCAGCAGGTTCAAAAACGTGGTTTTGCCGCGCCCGTTGCGTCCGACGAAGCCGAGCCGCCAGTCGGTATCTATTTGAAAGCTGACGTTTTCAAAAATGTTGTCATAAGCGCCGTCATATGCAAACGTCAGATTCGATACGCTGATCTGAGACATCGCGTCATACCTCGTCGCGCCTCTTATCGGGAGCGCGCCGCCCATGCTGCTTTCTCACCGGCTCCGGACGCGGTGCCGGAGTGCGCGGGGCTGCCGGAGCCGCTGCCGGAGCCGCTGTCGGCGTCGCCGCGGGCTCGTGCTTATCCTGATTTTTCGTGACGCGACGATTTCCGCCGCCGCCGTTGCGCTTAGGCTGCTGATTTTTGCCGCCGCCCGATGCGGAACGCTGCGCCGAACCGGCTCTTGTCGCGCCGGAGCCTTGCAGCTCCGGTAGAATATCGGGAATCACCAACGGCGCTGGCTTGCGAATCACGGAGGGCTTAAAGCCCGCTTCCTCCAAATTACCGGCTTCCTTTGCCGCTTGATATTCCGCGCGGCGCGCCTTGCCGCCCAGCACCTCAAGCTCTGCAAAGGGAACGGATTTCAGCGTTGTATCCCCGCCGTCCTCAAGGCGAACCTTCGCGATGCCGCGCAGGAGGTTCACGCCGACAACGCTCCCCTTGCCGAAAGGCGTCTCGACGAAGGAATCCATCTTCGGGGCAAGCGTCACAAGATCCTCATAGGCTTCTTCTTCATATTTAAGGCAGCACATAAGCTTGCCGCACGTGCCGGATATTTTCACGGGGTTCAGCGATAAGCCTTGCGTTTTAGCCATTTTTATGGACACGGGGTGAAATTCGCCGAGAAATTGTGTGCAACAGAACGCCCTGCCGCAGACGCCCAGTCCGCCGACCAGCTTCGCTTCGTCCCGCACGCCGACCTGCGTCAGCTTTACGCGCAGCGCGAGCGACTGCGATACATCGCGGAAGGTCTGCGTCAGCTCACGCACCAGCTCGCGGAAGTCCACGCGCCCACCCGAGGAAAAATAGAACGTAATCAACGAGCCGTCAAAGCTGCGTTCGGAGGAAATGAGCTTCATCGGCAGGCGGAATTCGTCAATCTTTTGCTGGCAGAGGCGCAAATCCTCCGCGCTGCGGTCGCGGTTATGAGTGGCGCGGCTGTCGTCCATCGGGGTTGCCCGACGTATCACGGGGCGCAGCGGCGGAATGACAATTTGCTCGTCCACCTCGTGGTTGCCATAGACGCACTCGCCGTATGCCATGCCCTTGGAGGTCTCCACAACGGCGTGGTCTCCGCGGCTCAGCGTCAGCTCGCGCGGGTTGAAAAAATAGATTTTACCGTTATCGGTGAATTTTATGCTTACGACTTCTATCAATTTAGGTTCCCTTTCAAATTATCAGCGCCGGGTATGACGCGGAAAATGATTAAATACCGCGCGGCTGCCGCCGCGGGGATGCTTGCCCACGCGTATTGTACACTGTGTTGCGCGATATGTCAAGTGGGTGAGGCGCCGCTCATCGCCCCGTTTTTTGCCACCCGGCAAAAAATATGGTATACTTAATGCAAACACCCGAAACGAAAGCGTGAACGCACAATGAAAAATATAACTAAAATAAAAATCTGCGGCTTGCGTCGTGAGTGCGATACCGAATACGCGAACCTTCTCCTGCCGGAATACATCGGCTTTGTGTTCGCTGAGAAAAGCCCGCGCTGCGTTACACCGTCGGCGGCGGCGCGACTGCGTGAGAGGATAGACGCGCGTATTACGGCTGTCGGTGTGTTTGTGGACGCGCCCGTTGACGCTGTTGCCGCGCTGCTGGCGGACGGCGTTATTGACGCGGCGCAGCTGCACGGAGGCGAGGACGCGCGGTATATCGCGCGGCTGCGTGAGCTGTGCGACGCGGAGATTATAAAAGCGCTTCCGGCGGGCGCCGACAGGCGCGAATACGAGGGCGCGGATTATTGGCTGTTCGATTCGTTCCGCGCGGGCGCGTCGGGCGGCTCGGGAGAGCGCTTCAACTGGTCGGAGCTAGGCGCGGTGACAAAGCCCTTTTTCCTCGCGGGCGGCTTGACGCCGGAGAACGCCGCCGCGGCGATTGCCTCCGTTTCGCCATACTGTCTGGACGTCAGCAGCGGCGTGGAAACCGAAGGCTATAAAGACTACGAAAAAATGAAGCGCTTCGTAGAAGCCGTGCGCACACCAACTAAGGCGTCACATTGAAAGGCATCACATCGAAAGGAATAAACGCATATGAACAAACGAAAAGGACGCTTCGGCGAATACGGCGGGCAGTATGTGCCGGAGACGCTTATGGGCGCGCTTGCCGAGCTGGAGGAGGCATATCAGTCGTTAAAGGACGACGAGGGCTTTAACGCCGAGCTGGGCGCTTATCTGCGCGAATACACGGGCAGACCGTCGCGGCTGTATTTCGCGGAGAACGCGACGCGTGAGCTGGGCGGGGCGCGGATATATCTGAAGCGCGAGGATTTGAATCACACCGGCTCGCACAAGCTGAACAACGCGCTGGGACAGGCGCTGCTGGCGCGGCGCATGGGGAAAAAGCGCGTCATCGCGGAGACGGGCGCGGGGCAGCACGGCGTCGCGACGGCAACAGTAGCGGCGCTGCTTGGCATGGAGTGCGAAATTTTTATGGGACGCGAGGACACGCGCAGACAGGCGCTGAATGTATACCGTATGCGTATGTTAGGCGCGAACGTGAATGAGGTCACCTCCGGCACCATGACACTCAAGGACGCCGTAAACGAGACAATGCGCGAGTGGACGCGCCGCGTCGCGGACACGCATTACATACTCGGCTCGGTTATGGGTCCGCACCCGTTCCCGACGATAGTACGCGATTTTCAAAGCGTAATCAGCCGCGAGGCGCGCGCGCAGATATTAGAGCGAGAGGGGCGCTTGCCCGGCGCCGTTATCGCCTGTGTCGGCGGCGGTTCGAACGCCATCGGCGCGTTTCACGCGTTTATCGGCGACGACGGGGTGCGCTTAATCGGCTGCGAGGCAGCGGGACGCGGCATTGACACGGACGAGCACGCCGCGACGATTGCGCGCGGGCGCGTGGGCGTGTTTCACGGGATGAAGTCATATTTTTGCCAGGATGAGGCGGGGCAGATTGCGCCTGTGTATTCCATATCGGCGGGCTTGGATTATCCCGGAATCGGTCCTGAGCATTCGTATCTGCACGACGCGGGGCGCGCCGAATACGTCCCCATTACGGACAGTGAAGCCGTGGACGCCTTTTACTGGCTTTCGCGGACAGAGGGGATAATCCCCGCCATTGAATCGGCGCATGCACTGGCATATGCGCGGCAGATAGCGGCGGAGTTCGGCACGGACGAGAGCATAATAATATGCCTGTCGGGGCGCGGCGACAAGGATGTGGCGGCGATTGCCCGATATATGGGGGAGGATTTACGCGATGAATAACAGCAAAATTTCAAACGCTTTTCGCGATAAAAAAGCGTTTGTCGCTTACATAATGGCGGGCGACCCGAGCCTTGAAAAAACGCGCGAATACGTGCTTGCGCTTGAGCGCGCGGGCGCCGATGTCATAGAACTGGGCATACCGTTTTCGGATCCGATAGCGGAGGGCGGAACGATTCAAGCGGCGAATCTGCGGGCGTTTCAGTCGAACACCACCATCGAGGGGATATTTGAGACCGCGCTGTCCCTACGCGGCGAGGTGCGCGTGCCGCTGCTGTTTATGACGTATCTCAACCCCGTGTTCGCCTACGGATATGACGCGTTTTTCGCGCGGTGCGCCGAGTGCGGCATTTCCGGCATAATAATCCCCGATTTGCCGTTTGATGAGAGCGATGAGGTGCGCGAATTCACCACCCGCCACGGCATAGAGCTGATATCGCTGATAGCCCCGACCTCGCGTGAGCGCACGCAGCGCATCGCCAAGGGCGCGGAGGGATTTGTATACCTCGTTTCCTCGCTGGGTGTGACGGGCGCGCGCTCGGAGATAACGACGGATATAGGCGCCCTTGTGGACTCTGTGCGGGAGCATACGGATATCCCCATCGCTGTCGGCTTCGGCGTACACAGCCCCCGGCAGGCGGCGGAAATATGGAAGCGCGCCGACGGCGTTATTGTCGGCAGCGCCATCGTGTCCATTATCGCCGAGCATGGCGCGGGCGCGGGGGAGCATATAGAGAAATACGTGCGGGATATGACAAAGCCGCCGCGAGGCATTTAGCTTCGCGGCGGCTTTGTGTGTTGGCATCTACCTATCTTCCCGGACCGTCTCCAGTCAAGTATTGTCGGCACAAGTGAGCTTAACTTCCGTGTTCGGGATGGGAACGGGTGTACCCTCACCGTAATCAACACCAACTGTGAAAGATATAATACCACAGATAAAACAGCTTGTCAACACTTTTTTTTGAAATTTTCAAAAAAATTTTTTTAGCCTGCTATTCCAGCATTTTTCGGAGCTTATCAATCGCGCGGTCGTTATTCTAACATTTTTCGGAGCTTATCAATTGCGCGCCGCTCAAGTCGGGAAACCTGAACCTGTGAGACGTGGAGGATGCGGGAGGTGGCGTCCTGCGTTAAGCCGTGAAAATATCGCAGTCCGATGACAAGACGCTCGTTTTCCGGCAGGGCGTCGATAGCCTCGCGCAGGGCGACGCGCTCTACAAGCGCGTCCTCGTCCTCGGAGCTCGTCAGGATGGCTTCAAGCGTAAAGCCGTCCTCGCCTGTTTCACGCTGAAGCGATTCGGGTGCGGCTGTCGCCGTTTCCGCCGCGGCGATATCGGCGGCGTCCAAGCCAACCTCCGCCGATAATTCGGAAAGCAGCGGCTCCCGTCCCAGCCTCTGCTCTAAAACGCGCTTCGCGGCGCGGATTTTCGCGGCGCGTTCCTTTAATCCACGGCTGACCTTTACGGCACCGTCGTCGCGCAGAAAGCGGCGAATCTCTCCCGCTATCTTGGGGACGGCGTATGTGGAAAACTGTGTGCCGTATTCCGCGTCAAAGCCGCGCATCGCCTTCAAAAATCCGACGCAGCCTAGCTGAAACAGATCGTCCGGCTCAACACCGCGCCCGAAAAACCGCCGCGCCACGCTCCAGATAAGTCCGGCGTTTTCCTCGATAGCGGCACCGGCGGCGTCACGATCCCCGTTTTTCGCCGCCTCGATATGGCGGACGGCGGTGGCTTCAATCATTTTCGCGCCGCTCGTATCGATATGCTGCGGCGCATCGTCACCGTCGTGCCGCGTTCCGGTGCGGAGCGGATTTTTACGCTGTCCATAAAGCTCTCCATAATCGTAAAGCCCATGCCGCTGCGCTCGTCGCCGCCGGTGGTGAACATCGGCTCACGCGCCCGGTCAACATCGGGGATGCCGCGCCCCCAATCGCGCACGATAATTTCTATGGAATTGTTCGGAAAGCTGCGCGCGCGCAACAGAATTTTGCCGATGGAATCGGGATAGGCGTGAACAATGCAGTTCGTCACCGCCTCGCTGACGGCTGTTTTTATATCGTTCAGTTCGTCAAGCGTGGGGTCAAGCTGCGCCGCGAACACAGCCGCCGCCGCGCGGGCAAAGCCTTCATTAATCGAGCGGCTTTGAAACTCCAGTCTTATGCTGTTCGTCTCTTTCATTATGTAAATTCCCCCTGTTTGGACTGCAAATTGGACTATAAATTCATTCGGAAGCGGTTTCTATGCTCACCAGCCGACCGAGCCCGGCGGCGGTAAGCACGCGCTCCGGCTGCCGCCCGACACCCACAACACGCAGCGACGCACCCAGCTCGTCCGCGCGGCGGCGCGCCTTTATAATAACGGCAATGCCGGAGGAGTCCATAAAGCTCACCCCCCCGAAGTCAAGCACGCACGCGCTCGGCAAACGCTTGTCCACCGCGCCCTCAAGCTCGTGCGCAATCAGCTTTGCCGCGTGGTGGTCAAGCTCTCCGCGCAGGCAAAGCGTCAGCTCACCGTCCGCGAAACGCTCTTCAATCTTCAAGCCATCCGCCTCCCGATTTTTTATCGCTCGGCTTATTGTAAGACGAATTTTGCGCGGAAGCTGTCGTTTTGCGCTCTGCTGTTAAATTTTTATATTATGTTCGTTCGCTTGAAATCTGCTACCCTATCATCCAGCCGTCAAGGCACACGCCCGTCGCGGGGTCCAGCGCGCGCGCGAACGCCTCGGGATAGTCCCGCCGCCACGCCGCCATTTCCTCGTCTGTGACAAGCTCAACCTCGGCAAGAAAGCCGGAAACAGCCATACCGGTGGAGTTTTTGGAGGTCAGCGCCGCGGGGGTGATGGTGTTAATCGCGCCGCCGCGGTCAAGCACGCCCGGTATAATCGGGTCAAGTCGCGAGCCGTGGTCAACATAGCACACGCCGGGCATCAATCGCTCGGTGACATACGCCCCGCACAGCACAACGCCGCGCTCGTTGAATATCTTCACAATGTCGCCGTGGCGTATTCCGCGCGCCTCCGCCTCTGAGGTGTGCAGCCACAGCGGCTCATATTGATAGCCGTCCCGCGCGCGGATTTTCATCGTCGGCGTCTCGCGGTTCCATACGATGTCATCGCACTGCGCGTGCATGCGCCAGCGCCCGTGGTTGGACATACATAAAAGCGGGTATTTCGCGGCGCGCCCGGAGCTGCGGCGCTCGTCGTGCGATTCGGATTTTTCTATCCAGTGCGGCACAGGCGGGCGCTCGGGGTCGTCGGGCATATATTGCTCGATGTGCTTTGATGAAAATTCCAGTAATCCCGTCGGCGTTGTAAGCGGGTGATTTTCGGGGTCCTGATAAAATTCAAACAGTCCGGCGGGAAGCTCCTGCGCGCCGTCCTTGCAAGGCACGACGAAGATTTCCTTTTGCGAAAATTCTTCCCACGTCATATAGTCCTCGCAGCCTGTTGCCTTGTAAAAATATTTGACGCGATCCTCCTCGGACAAGTTGCATGTATAGGCGTCGTACACGTCCCGTCCGAGCTTTTCCGCGACGCGCGCGCATACATCAAAGTCGGACAGCGATTCGCCGACAGGCTCGCAGCACGGCTTTTCAAGGTATATCGAGATATACGCGCCGGAGGATAAATCGTTGGCGATGTCGTTCATCTCGTGCTTCGTCGCGACGGGCAGGATGATATCAGCGAAATAGCAATCGTTTTCGAGCCACGGATGCTGTGCGACGATGCATTCGATGGATTCGTCGCGCATTGCGCGTATGGACATATTCCCGTCATTCCAACACGTTGTCTGGCACGGCGCGTCCGTCCACATCATATGCACGCGCGGCAAGCCGGGGCGGGGATACACGATTTTTTCAAACTCATATTCGCTTGTCGGCAGTCTGTAATTATTTTTATCGGGCTGCTGACTGGATGAAAAGCACTGCAAGCCGTACCATTCCGCATGACCGTCCAAAATTGCCTTGTGGACAAGGCAGCGCGGTATAAACTGCTTTGGCGCGGGGTGCTGCTTAAACAGCTCGATAAGCTCCGGGGCGCGGCGCTGCTGCTCGTCCGACAGCGTGAAGCGCTTCATATTTATCGATGGGTCAAGGTCGCCGTCCACGGGGCGCAACGGGTCTGCGATGGCGGGCAGCTGCGGGACGAAATCCCCTTGATATGGCAATGGATAATCGCGATTCCACATATTAAATTCAATCATCTTTGCCTGATGCACTCCGGGCTTTCCGAGCCCGCGCATACCAAGCAGCATAGCCTCAAGGCGGGCGGGCTCCGTGGCGTAGGGCCCGCGGATATATGCCCCGCCGTTGCCGTGCAAAATCGAAGCGGTTTTTTTCGCCCAGTCGCGCGCTAAAGCCTTAATCGTCCATTCCGGCACACCGCATTTTTCGGACGCCCATTCCGGGGTTTTGGGCTCGCCGTCCGTCTCGCCGAGTACATACGCGCGGAATTTTTCAAAGCCATAGGCGTGCGTATCGATATATTCCTTCTCGAAGGAGTCCTCCGTAATCCACATATACGCGATGGCAAGCTGAAGCGCGACGTCCGTATTCGGTAGAATCGGAATCCATTTATCGGCGTGAACAGCCGCGCCGTAATTCAAATCGGGGCAGACATAAACGCTTTTCAGTCCGATAGAGGACAGCCAATAGCACAGCCGGGAGGATATTTGACCGACGACGCCGAGCGGTGTGGTTTCGGGGTCGCAGCCCCAAAACAGCAGCAAATCGGCGTTCTTGGCGATGTCGGGATAAAGATTTGTCATCGGCATCATCTCGCCGACAGGCTCGCAGCCCCAAACGTGCTTGGCGCCCCAGAACCAGCCCTCCCAAGAGTCCATATTCCGCATTTGCAGCGTATAGCCGCCGAGAATGGACAGCAGACGGTTCGGGCAGCCGTGCGACGGCGCGACGTGCTTACCCTCGCCGTGCATATCGGATTGGCACAGCACAGCCTCCATGCCGTATTCCTTTTTCATACGCGTAAGCTCGTCGGCGACAAGCTGCGCCGCCTCATCCCACGATATGCGGACATAGCCGGACTTGCCGCGGTTTTGCGGGTTGCGCTCGCCGTTCGGATCCCAATCGACGCGCTTTAACGGATAGCGGACGCGGTTTTTAGAATAAACGCGGGATTTATATCCCAGCCCGAAGGGGGATATGGTGACGCGCTCAGGCGCGCGGAAAACACTTCCGCGCGCCCGGATTTCCCAAGGATTATGGGTCTGTTTAAGCGATTCGTCGTAATGATAGGGTCGTATGCGCGTAATCTGCCCGTCCGTACAGTCCACAAGGCAGGGTCCGCCGCTTTCGGGACCCATAAGCGAAAATGATATGACACGGGTGTAATCGGGCTTGAATTTCACGGACATTTGGCGTATACCTCAGCTGAATATTTCGGCGGTAATTTTTTGTCTATTTCGCGTATTCCACGGCTTTTGTCTCCCTGAACAGGTTGACCTTTATCTGCCCCGGATATTCAAGCTCCGCTTCAATCCGTTTGGCAATTTCGCGGGCGAGCAGGATCATACGATCCTCTGAAACCTCTTCGGGCTTCACCATTATGCGGATTTCGCGCCCCGCCTGAATAGCATAAGAGCTTTCGACGCCGGGGAAGGATTTTGTAAGCTCCTCAAGCTTTTCAAGGCGCTTGATATAGCTTTCGATGTTTTCACGCCGCGCGCCCGGGCGGGCAGCCGATATGGAGTCCGCCGCCTGAACGATGCAGGCGATGATGGTTCGCGGCTCAACGTCGCCGTGGTGAGCTTCAATGGCATGGATAACGGCTTCGCTTTCCTTATACTTGCGGGCGATATCGACGCCGATTGAGACGTGGCTGCCCTCAACCTCGTGGTCTATCGACTTGCCGATGTCGTGCAGCAGACCGGCGCGCTTCGCCGTCATAACGTCGGCGCCAAGCTCAGCCGCCAGCAGTCCCGCAAGATGCGAGACCTCTATGGAGTGGGCAAGGACATTCTGTCCGTAGCTTGTGCGGTAACGCATACGTCCAAGCAGCTTTATTACCTCGGCGTTTATGCCGTGAACGCCTGTCTCGAATGTCGCGCGGTCGCCCTCGGACTTGATGACTGCCTCCACCTCGCGCTTTGCCTTTTCAACCATTTCCTCGATGCGGGCGGGATGAACGCGACCGTCGAGAATCAGCTTTTCAAGGGAGATGCGCGCAATTTCGCGCCGCACGGGGTCAAAGCTGGACAGCGTAATCGCCTCCGGCGTGTCGTCGATGATAAAATCGACGCCGGTGAGCGTTTCGAGCGAGCGGATGTTGCGTCCCTCGCGCCCGATAATGCGTCCCTTCATCTCGTCGTTCGGGAGGGGGACGACGGACACCGTAGCCTCAACAACCTGATCTGACGCGACGCGCTGGATGGCAAGCGTGATGTACTCCCGGGCTTTTTGCTCCGCTTCCTCCTTGAAGCGTTCCTCTATGTCCTTGATTTTCATTGCCGCCTCGTGAGTCACCTCAGACTCCAGACTGCGGATGATGTGCGCCTTCGCCTCTTCAACGGTGAAGCCTGAGATTTTCTCCAGTGTTTCAAGCTGCGCGCGCTTTACGTCCGCAACCTCCTCGCGGTCGGCATCCAGCTGCGCGAGCTTTGCCGTTACCAGCTCAGACTTCTTTTCAAGGGCGTCGGGTTTCTTGTCGAGTGTCGCGTCCTATTGGTCAAGCGACTCCTCTTTTTGCCGGAGGCGATCCTCCTGCTTGGTGATTTCGGCACGGCGCTCCTTAACCTCGCGCTCGTACTCACTCCTGTTCTTGTGTATTTCTTCCTTTGCCTCAAGCAGCGCTTCGCGCTTTTTTGCTTCCGCCGCTTTGATTGAATCGTTGATTATACTTTTCGCGCGCTCCTCCGCGCCGTTTATCTCCCTTTCCGCAATGCGCTTGCGGTACGTGATTCCCGCGAAAAATGCCGCTGCAGCGGCTCCCGCGACGAGTATAACGGTTACGATAATCCAAATGATAATGGGCATAGTAAGCAACACACCTCCATTCCTCTAAAAATTTTTTGAACGGGGGCTGTATATTGTAGTAAACCAATACCCGACCATTGTACAGCAAGGCGCGACGCGTGTCAAGCAAAAAAGAAAAATATTTTGTGGATTGAACAACCGTCAAGGAATCTCCCAAACCCGGAATATCGACGGCTTCATAATCGGATCAGCATCGCCCGGGTCAAATATTTTACAAAGAGCCGTCGCCGTGTTTAAGTCGGGGATTAATCCTGCTTGATTTATCAGCTCTTGATATTTGTCCTCATTTGCCTCAACATAGGAGAAAAAATCCAATTCCGCGACGATGTCAAAGCCGAGAAATAACTTTTTGGGTAAAATATGCTCATTCTGTTCGGAATAACAAATAATTTCGCAGTTGACGCCAAACGCGCGATATTCATTTTGCAATTTTTTTAAAAATATTAATGACTGTACGGAATGCCGGGCTCGCCCCTTGTTTTCTTCATTCCACTCCCAGCTGAGATATTTCACGTATAGGCTGTAGGCTGTCTTGGAATTTTTCACAATCCTTCTGAAATCGTCAAACTCAAAGCTGCGCGTAAATCCACGATATCTATTTCTTAAAGGCAGTAGCGCTATGTACATTAATTCCCTCCAGAATCCGACTCGGGATGCCGTCGCGGTTTTCACGCGTCACGGTGATTATCTCAACATTCGGGTGTGCGCGAACAGCATCCAAAAACGCGCAGTCGGCGTCCTTCACGACGCCGACAATCGGCACACTGCCACCCAGCTTTTCAAAAACAGCAGCCTTAAAGACCTCGCAGACCTCCTCCATACGTCCAAGCTCGTCGATTACGATTATTTCACGCTGCCCGGCGTCTTTGATAATTTGCGCGCCGAGTCCGTCAAAAACCTCCGCATACACCTCGAAATCCGGGAAACGCACGCGCGCCGCGAGCCCCCGCTCCGTTTCGCCGCGCTTTGAATCATAGCGCGCGATGTATAGCTCCCGTCCGTTGGCGGCGTCCGCTATGTGCGACATAAAGCCGTCGGCAGTCAGCCCCGACTCTGCTAAAAACCGCCGAATCGCCGTCGATTTCCCTATTTGAATCTCCCCCGTGAGGAGGATGTGCCGCCGCGTGTTCATCTGTTTTAATCCTTCCCGCCGAGGTGGAGGTTCAGCTTTTGCCCCACGCGGTGAATGTTCCCGCCGAACCCGGTGACAATCTTTTCGGCGGCGTCCGCGTCCTTTATGACCAGCCCCGCGATATCGCTGACGCCGAAATTATGCAGCACGGGGGCGATGGTGGACGCGGGACCGACGAGCGTCACGCGCGCCGCGCCTTGAGACAGCCGCAGAAAATGCGGCAGCGATTTTTCTGTCAGCGTGTAGCTGGATATGAATACATAATCGCTCTCCGGCAGCAGATAATCAGCCGCCTGCTCGGGATAGTCACCATCCTTCGGCTCAAATTTTTCAATCACCCGCAGGTCGCATACAGGCGCGAACAACTGGTCTATATACGGAAAATGTCCGATAACCGTCACAGTTTTTCCTTTTATATCACGTTGAAGTGAGATAAATGGGTCGGCGGAGCGGTCTTCAATATGCGTTCTGTCCGGAATATCCAGTCCCAGCGCGCGCAGGCGCTGCTTGTCGTTATACCACGCGTTTATCGCGGCAAGACCGATACCCGCCTCTGTGAACTCCCACGATTTTACCGCCATCGCCAGCTCGCGCAGCGGCATCCCCAGCGCCTTGTTCTTGATGATCGGCGCCCTCCAAGTCGCGTCCAGCGTCCCCGCGATGCCTATCGAGTCGCCGGAGCGCACCATCGTGTGCGTCTGTCCGCAAATCAGCGCGTCAACCCGCGCGTCCGGAGAGATTCCGTCAATCAGCGCGTCATAAAGCTCCCACATAAATTCAACCGTCCCTTTCATTTGCTTCAGATTTTAATAATACGCGCTCCCCGCTTCGCAGCGCCGCGCGCGTATCCGTCAGCAGCCTGTCGATTTTTTCAATGGCGGCAAGGCTTTCTTTTTCCTCCGGCGATGTTTCAAGAATTTTGAATATCCCGCCGTTTTTAATCACCACACGCTTGTCCGCGCCGAGCGCCAGCAGCGGGTCATGCGTCGATATGAGTACAATTTTCTCCGCGCGTGCCAGCAGCTCTATCGCCTCGCGTCGGTCAACGCCGGCGTTTTCAATTTCATCGATAAGCACAATCGCCGAGCGGCTGATATATGCGCAGTCGGCAATCATCAGCGCGCGGGACTGCCCGCCGGAAAGCTGCGTGACCTTTGTATCCGGCGTGAATTTTTCACCGGCAAGCGAATTTGCGCGCTCGAAGCACGTTTGAATAAGCTCTCCCGGAGTCTGCCCGGAGCCTGCCGCCCCGACGGCGCGGCTGCGCGCGTGCATTTCAAGAAATTCCCCGACGGTGAGATCCATCACAAAGTTCATATTCTGCGATAGCTGCGCGACGATTTTTCCCTCCAGCCGGAAGCGCTCGTCCTCGTCCACCGCCTCGCCGTCTATCAGAATACGGCGCCCCGTGGGCGTGTCGCCCTGCGCAAGACACTCGATATCTCCCAAGAGGCGGCTTTTCCCCGAGCCCGTTGGACCGACGATGCTGACCACCGTTCCGGCATCGATCGTAATACTGACATCCTCCGCCGCGCCCATCTTGTCGAAGCCGCCAAGAATCGTGAGGGATTTTACGGGTCTTGCCTCCTCCGAGGCGGTCATAATTCGCAAAAATTCCGCCAGCTGCTCCGGAATTTCTTCCCGCGTCAGCCCGAATTCAAGCAGCCAATCGTCGGACGCGCCGATAAGCGCGGACGCCAGCGGCTGCTCCCTGTCGAGCGGCGGAATGTTCAGATTCTGAAAAAAATCGCGCGTGACGGGATACTCCTCCATAAGGCGGCGTAGCGTCAGCGTTTCGATTACCGGCATAAAATCCACGGGTTACGCTCCTTTTCGCGCGGCGAGCGCAGTCTATGCCCGCAGTATAGCAGATTTA
>JAIRRO010000003.1 GCA_031255955.1 Oscillospiraceae bacterium | reverse complement strand
CCCGCGCGGCGTTATAATCGTAAGGCTTTATACAGCGGGTTTGTGTAATGGTAGCACGACAGACTCTGACTCTGTTTGTGAGGGTTCAAATCCTTCACCCGCTGCCAAAAAGCGCCCTGAGACCCTAGCGGTCGCGGGGCGCTTTTTCTTCTTGACAAGTCTCCGTCACAGGCGTATATTATACCTTACACGAGCCCCTAATCGAATATTGCACACATTTTTGTTCCTCTGGAGGCAGCCCCCGCTGTGCGGCGGTTGCCCTGAGCTGAGACGCTCACGGGGTCGGGTAACGCCGATCTTCGCAGGGTTGAAGGCACGCGCGAAAGCGCGCTCCGAACCTGTATAGAAGGATGAACGAAGCGTTTAATTTTACGGGATAGCGAGCGCGGCGGTCTTTCTGCAAGAGGAAGTCTCTCCGTGCGGCGCTATCCCGTTTTTTTAATCCGGTAAATTCCCGAAAGGGGTTTGCATATCAATCTAATTAAAAATTTTCGGAGGTTCAAATGAAAAAGCTGGTAAGCGCAATACTCGTGGCTGTCTTGACACTCGCGCTGCTGACGCTGCCCGCGTCGGCGAAAACGGTTCCCGCGGGGCAGACTGTGGGCAATGTCCTGTTTTATGCCTCAACGGCAAAGGGCGGGGACATTCTTGTGGCGCAGATCCCCGTCAGCGAGATGGAGCGCGATATGCAGGACGGAAAAATTGACGACACTTTGCACAACTATTCCATTCTCGACAGGTTCGTGACCACGGTGCATCAAGAGGCGCAGGGCTTTACGGTGCGTGAATTTATCGAATATGCGCAGGAGAAATCCCCGCTTTCGGGTCTGCCGGAGCTGTCAGCCGAGTGGAGCGGCGACACAGAGATTCAGTTCTGGGAAATCGACCAGACGGGTTACGATGATATGGACAGCTATACATACGCCGACCTTTACGGCGTCGAGCGCTGGAACTTCCCCGCCCTGTACGAGCAGTGGGATTATGAGACGCAGGAATATAAGGATGTAAACGCGATTTGGGCGTCCCGCCAGCCGGAGCTTGTGCTGCTGTCCGTGCGCGCGTTCAGCCAGCGGTATATGATTACAGAAGAGAAATTCGGCGTCGATTATAATATGGAGAGCTTCTGGTATGACAGCGGCTTGCCGGATAACCAGCGCACCATGCGGATTATGAAGCCGATGACACGGGACGAGCTGTTTGACAAAAGCTCCACCGCGAGCGACACGCGCTATTGGGTATCTAATATCCGACTTGACGCCAGCATTAATTTCACCCCGCCGGGCGCCGTCGCCGCCCCGACGGCTGTGATGACAGAGTACGGCGATAATTACTTTGTCCGCCTGAGCTGCGCGACGCCGGACGCGACGATTCTATACAATCACAACTATATTTCGCCGTCGTATACCCCCACCGCGCCCTATGACGGCTCGCCCGTCGTCATTCCGAAATCATACTTTAAGGATGGCAGGGTGACACTTACGACGCGCGCCGTGCGCGAGGGATACACGGACGCGGGCGTTACAACACTCACGCTAACGTCGAGCGGAACGGAAACGAATCCCGAGCTTGCGCTGCGCGGCGCGTGGTCGGATGTTGACGCCGGGATTTGGTTTGAGGACGCCGTTGTGTATGCCATGGGCAAAGGCTTGTTTGACGAAACGGCTCCCGGAAAATTTTCCCCCGACGTCTCTGTTACGCGCGCGCAGTTTTTAACGGCGCTGTATCGGCTGGAGGGCAAGCCGGAGGTGACAAGCTATGTCAATTTCTCGGACATTACAAAGGGCACTCCCCTATCGGCGGCGGCGTCTTGGGCGTATAAGAACAATATTGTGAAGGGCACGAGCAACGCCGCAACGCCCGTATTCAAGCCCGACGATGAGATAACGCGTCAGGACATCGCCACGCTTTTTTACCGCTACGGTGAGTATAAAAAAGAGGATTTGAGCGTCCGCGGCGATTTGTCTGCGTTCCCCGATAAGGGCGATATCAGCGATTACGCGTCGGATGCGCTCGCGTGGGCAAACGGAATAGAGGTCATCAACGGCAGCAGCGACGGTACTATATCGCCGAAAGGACCCTGCACCCGCGCGATGGCAGCGCAAATTTTACTGAATTATTCAAAGCGCTGATGAAAAAATCAAAACGCTTTGTCGCCGCCTTTTTGCTCCTGTTGCTTGCGGCTGTCAACGCCGCCGCGCTGGATACGGACGAATACAGCGGACTTGCCGCCGACACGCTGACCGTCAGCGTGGGGTACTTCGGCGGGGAATACGAGACACGCCGCGTATTCACGCTTGATGAGCTGTGGGCTCTTGATGTTGTATATCAGGACTACACGTTTATCGACAATATGCCAAGTGTGGTCATCGACCACGTCGCGGGCGTCACGCTGGCTGACCTGCTGGAGGCTGCCGGTATTGACATCGGCAGCGTACAGAGCTTTAATTTTTGGACGAACGACAAGGCGGGCGGATACTATACCTCTCTGACAAAGACATATCTCATCGATACGCCGCGCTATTGCTACTATTCCCTGCCGGATAATTTTGATTATGACCACGGGCGCGGCAACGAATACGCCGCGCTGGACCAAGAGCCTGTGCAGACCGTCATCGCTCTCGCCGACGACTGGAACCGCGCGCTGGCGGGGGCAAGCTTCGGCAGCGATTATATGAATCTGAATACAAACACGCGTTTTCGCCTGATTTTCGGTCAGACGGACGCGGAGGAACGCACGGCATCCAGCTCCGCGAAGTGGATTCATAAAATCGAGGTCACGCTTGGTGGCGCGCCCCCCGCGGAGCCGTCAGAGCCGACGGACGACAAGGTCGGCAGCGAATTTAACTCCGAGGAAGTAGGTATCGCGGACGATGTCCCCACTGAAGGCGCAGCAACCCCCATGCCGCTTGAATCCGCGTCACCGAGTCAAATCACCGAACCGGCGTCGCCGGAGCCTGAGCCGCAGCCCGTCACAGACCCGAATCCTCCGCCGATAAAGCTCACGCGCCTCGGATATCAAATTCAGCCCGCGGCGAAATCGGAGAACGACGACGGCGGCGTTCAGCAGTGGCGGCGCGACGAGATGGCGGACGACGCCGTCGCGTTGACGGAGGCTCCGCCCGACGCGCCCGTAATTCCCGCGGCGCTCGCGGCGCTCACGATATTCGCGCTGGGGGCAATTACACAAGTGTTGTCAGCCAAAAGAGGTTAGAAACGAGGTTAAAGAAACAATGAAGCGATTTTTATCAATTTTACTCGCGCTTGCGCTTTTATCGGCTGTGCCGCTGATTGCCACGCGCGCCGACGCCAAAACTCTGCAGTCGGCAAAGGGCGAAAATATTTTTTTCTATGCCGCGCGCGCCGACGGCAAGCCTGTCCTGTTGAAAATTCTTTCTCTTGACGAGCTGAAAGCCATTTCCCACGGTCAGGCAAACGGGACGAACTATTACGTCTCGTCCACGGACAACTATCCGACCACCCAGTATTGCGAGGCGCGCGGCGTCACCGTGCCGGAGCTTGTGGAATACGTCGGGCGCGTTTCGGACGTACGCGGCGCGGATAAAATTCGCTTTGAGGGCGGCGACACCATAAAGCTGATGGCAACAGACAGCTATGGCAACTATAATCGCAGCTGGACATATGACGAGCTTTATGGGAAGCCGCGCTATTATTTCGAAGGACTGTTTGACAGCTGGCAAACAGCGTGGGAGCTAGGCGGCGAGGATAACTCAAAATTCGGACTGTCTCTTGAGGAATACAACGCGAAATATCGCGAGAGCGATCCATATTACGATATAAAGCGCGAGGTATTCAGCGGCGGCACCTCCACCGTGCCGATTCTTGCGACAGAGAGCTTCAGCGGGCGCACGACGACAGACGCGCTTGTCGCCTCCACAGAGATAGGGATCGCGGAGCACATCGCGAAAAACAACGGCATCGCCGCCGGGAGTCTGCGGGATGTGCTGACAGACGAAACGGCGCTGCGGCTCGCGCTGCCGATGACGGAAGCTGATTTGATGGCGGCACACCGCACGGCGTTCGATAATTTCAAATGGATTTATAATATAATGCTGCAAGGCTCCTCCGCGTCGGTTCCCATAGAACCCGCGGGCGCGGTTGAGGTTCCCGTTGTCACGGCGGAGGTATCCGGCGACACACTGACGTTCGCGGTTTCGTGCGGCACGGAGGGCGCGCGCGTGTTCTATTCGTTTGACGGCGCGCCGCAGCTCCCCTACTCCGAGCCGATTGCGGTTGATATATCGGGGCGCGACATCGCCAAATCCCCCGTCGCGCTGTATATCACGGCTGTGCGCGAAGGGTATTCCGACGCGGGGATTATAACGACGCGCTATCCCGGTCTTGCCCCGGCGTTTAAGACGCTGTACAGCGCCTCGGCAGACGCCGCGCTCACCTTTGAGCGGCACGATAGCGTCAGCGCGGCTGATTGGCAGGCGTGGCGCGACGCCATACAATTTGTGACGATGAAGGCGCCGGACAGCGGCGGCTATGTCAGGCTGGCGGACGGCGACTACATCGTCGGTGACGACGGTGTTTCCTTCGACGCCGGGCTGCTTTGTGATGCGGGGTCATATTCGTTCAGCTTTCACGCGCGGGGCTTCGCCGACAAGGTCGTCAGCGTGACGCTTAAAAATCCCGCGCCGCCTGTCCGCGCCGTGCTGACCCTCGGGGAGCTTGCAAAATTTGAGTTCACCGATCCGGACTACAAAAACGGCTTGACGCTCTATATCACCGCCCCGGACGGCACTACGCTGATGCTCTCCGGCGCGCGGATAGACAGCTATCCGGTGGAAATGGACGGAGAATATCTGCTGAAATTCGTCAACAACAGATATGACCCCTCAACGGTGGAGCTGACGATGCGCACCGACGCCGTTGAGCTGCTGTTTTTCGGCGATATTCAGGTGACGCAGAACGCCGAGACGGATTTTGCGGCGTGGGAGGCTCTGGCGGCGGCAGCCGCCGCTGCCAATCCTTTAGCGGCGCTGGCGCTTCAAGCCGGGGACATTGTGGAAAGCGGCATTGATGACCTTCAATGGGACGCCTTTTTTGACGCAAAGGAAAACGCGCTGGGGGCTATGCCGTTTTATCCCACTGTCGGCAACCACGAGAGCAACACCCTCTCCGGCAAGCCTGTTAAATTCCTTGAGCGCTTTGATTTGCCGATGAATGGTCCCGACGGCTTCAAGGAGGAATTCTATAGCATTGAACCGGGTGATATGCACATCACGGTGCTTAATTCGTGGATATTCTCCGGCGAGCAGAAACTCACAGATGCGGATTTTGACCGCATCAACGCGTGGCTCCGCGATGATTTATCCGGCACCTCCGCGCGGTGGAAAATCGTTCTGACACATCTTCCCGTGTATGAGGTTCACAGCGACGTCAACGCCGACGCAATGCAGACGCGCTGGCTGCCGCTATTCGAGGACTGCGGCGTGACAATAGCTCTCGTCGGGCATCAGCACGTATATTCGCGGCTTGCGCCGCAAAACGGGATTACGCAGGTGATGGGTAACAGCGGTCTTAAATTTTATGACAGCGCGGATGAAACACTTGCCGAACGGACGATTTACAACATTTCCACTTATCAAAGCCTTACAACCGACGGCAACAAAATGACAATATCCTGCTTCGATATCGACGGCACCCTGCTGGACAGCGTGACCCTGCGCTTAATGACTCGCGGGGATTTCGCGGACGCCTATCCCGCGCTGGGCGCGTATATGCGGGGCTATGACGGCGGCGATATGGGGCTTGATGATCTCATCACGCGCGAGCAAATCGTGACGCTGCTGTGGCGTCAGGCTAAAGGTGAATCGGCGGATAACAGCGCTGCTACCGGCGATTTTCCCGGCGTTTCGCAATGGGCGTTTGATGCTTGGAGCTGGGCTGTACAACACGGAATTGCGGGCGATACGGAGTCTCCCTCCGAATATGTGACAAGGGATGGGTGCGCGAAATATGTTAAGTGAGCAATTGAACGGCGTTCTGCGCGCCGTCGCCTCCGCGCTGCAAACACCGGTGATAATTGCCCTGCTGGTGCTAATGGCGGCAACGGTGTTTTTGCTGGGTACTCTGATTGTTGAAATTTTCACGCGTTCGGGGACGCTTTCGGGGCGGCGGGAGAGGCTGCTTCGCGAGGCTGTGGAGTGCGACGCGTCGCGGCGCGAGAGCGTGGCGATTAGGCTGGTTAAGGCTGAAAAATCAAGATACGAGGGCATAGTAAGGCTGACGGACGGCATAGCACGGCTTGGTCCGATGATGGGCTTACTCGGGACGTTGATTCCGCTGGGACCCGGTATAATCGCGCTTGGCAGGGGGGATACCTTCACGCTGTCGCAGTCGCTTTTGACGGCGTTCGACACCACGATTGCCGGACTTATCAGTGCGGCGGTGGCATTCGTAATCTCTGCCGTCCGACGCCGCTGGTATGCCGCTCATCTCGCGTCGCTGGAGTCTGAAATGGAGGATTTGCTTGATGCTGCTGAAAAATAATCGCTTTGGTGAGGACATTTTCTCCGGCGGTGGTATAAATCCGGACGGGGGTATAAATCCGATGGACGGCGTCGCGAATCTTGCCGATATTATGCTTGTTTTGGCGTGCGGGCTTATGCTGGCGCTTGTAATCAACTGGAATGTGCGTCTCTCCGCCGACGCAGACGCCACTGCTACGCCGCCCGACAACGTGACTCCGATGGAGGAAATTGAACCCGCCCCGGGAGGAGAATCAAATGAAACGGACACAGACGGTTATATGGAGGTCGGCAGGGTTTATCGCGACCCTGCTACGGGCAAGCTGTATCTTGTCGCTGACGATGGCGCTGTTGATATTGACGGGGTGCCGTCCGGGGCTTGACCTTTCAGGCTATGGCGACGCGCCAATCACAATCGTCGGATTAACCGACGAGGAATTTACGATAACGCCGAGCGAGCTGGCGCAAATGGAGCTTACGACGCAAAGCACACGCGGAGGCTCCGCGAAAGCCGGAACGGTGAGCGCCACAGGTCCGACGCTCGTCGCGCTTATTGAGCGCTACGGCAAATCGCCCGAGGAATTTTCGCTCGCGCGCTTCATCGCGAAGGACGATTACCGCGTGACGCTGCACGAAAACAGCATACAAAACCGCACCGTAATCCTTTCTGTCTCGCCCCTGTCAAAGGACGAGCAGCCGCTGCGTCTATTAATTCCCGAGGCGGAAAGCGGGCAATGGATTTACGGCGTCGTGCGCATTGAATTTGAACGCGGGGATTGACGGGCGGCATCGCTTGACAATTTCCCACGGTTGTATTATTATAATCAAAGTTAATACTCATTTGCCGCCGCGTCCTCTCATATCACTCGATGCGGGCAAATGCATAAGGTGAGGTCGATTATATGCAAACCCAAGTTTTAAGCGTCCGCGGGATGACCTGCGCCGCATGCGCGCAGCGTATAGAGCGCGTTGTGCGAAAGCTTCCCGGCATCAGTCAAGCCAATGTCAACCTCGCGGCGGAAACGCTCTTTGTGGAGTATGACGAGCAGGCGCTGCAGCTGCCCGATATAGAGGGCGCAGTGCATAAAATCGGCTATGAGGTCATCGAGAAAAAAGCCGCGTCGGACGACGACGCCGAACGGAAACGGCGTGAGCTTCGCACTTTGCGAATAAAGCTCATCGTGTCCGCTGTGTTCACCCTGCCGCTGCTGTATGTCGCGATGGCTCCGATGATTACCTTCATCACGCTGCCGTTCCCGGATTTTTTGCGCCCAATGGAATTTCCGCTGCGATACGCGCTCACGGAGCTGTTCCTGACCCTGCCCGCTATCGCCGCGGGCTGGCGATTTTATTATGTCGGCTACCGCGCGCTGTGGATGCGCAGTCCGAATATGGATTCGCTGATTGCCGTGGGTACGACCGCCGCCGTTATTTTCAGCGCGTATAACACGTGGCTCATCGCGTCCGGCGATCATCACGTCGCGATGGCTGCCGTTGATTCCCTTTATTTTGAGTCGGCGGGCGTTATTATCACGTTGATTTTACTCGGCAAGTCGCTTGAGGCGATGTCCAAGGGGCGCACGGGCGAGGCTATAAAAAAGCTTATGGGTCTTGCGCCGAAAACCGCGATAATAATCCGCGACGGCGAGGAGCTTGAAATCCCGATTGACGACGTGCAAATCGGCGACATTATCGTCGTGCGCCCCGGCGCTAAGATACCGGTGGACGGCACGGTTACAGAGGGATATACCGCCATTGACGAGAGTATGCTCACGGGCGAGAGCATGCCGACGGATAAAAAAGTCGGTGATCCCGTGTACGCCGCAAGCCTTAATACCACAGGCTCTATACGCTTCCGCGCGGAGAAAATCGGCGCCGATACCGCACTCGCGCGGATTATCAAGCTGGTTGAGGACGCGCAGGGCAGCAAGGCGCCGATAGCGCAGCTGGCGGATGTTGTTTCGGGATATTTCGTCCCTGTCGTCTGCGCGATAGCGTTGATAGCCGGTGTTATGTGGTTTATAGGGACGCGAAATCTCGAGTTTTCGCTGACGATTTTTATCTCTGTTCTTGTCATCGCCTGCCCGTGCGCACTGGGGCTTGCCACACCCACAGCTATAATGGTGGGTACTGGCAAGGGCGCTGAAAACGGCATTTTGATAAAAAGCGGCGAAGCGCTTGAAACGGCGCACAAAATAAGCTCCGTCGTGTTTGACAAAACAGGCACGATTACAGAGGGCAAGCCTTCGGTTACGGATGTGCTGACGGGCGAAAATATGCCGACATCAAAGGCGTTCGGCGCGGCATATGTTGCAGCTCCAACGGATAGTGGCGCACTCGCGCCCGACGGCGCGGAGCTGCTGCTCGTTATAGCCGCCTCTGCGGAATACGGCTCTGAGCATCCGCTTGGTCAGGCTATCATCTCAGGTGCGCGAGAGCGCGGGCTGACGCTTATAAAAGCCGACGGATTTAAATCCATCACAGGGCGCGGCGTCGAGGCGCAAATCGCGGGACACAGCGTTCTCGCTGGGAACCGCAAGTTGATGGACGAAAATAATATCGCGCTCGGCGAGTCGTCATCGGTTTCCGACGCGCTCGCCGGAGAGGGCAAGACCCCAATGTATATCGCCGTTGACGGCGCCCTCGCGGGGATAATCGCCGTTGCGGATACCATAAAAAGCTCCGGTCGCGCGGCGGTGGACGCCTTGCGCGCGATGGGTATTGAGGTCGCTATGATTACGGGTGACAACAGCAGAACCGCCGCCGCGATAGCGAAGCAGGCGGGTATTGATCGCGTGCTTGCCGAGGTTTTGCCGCAGGACAAGTCCGATGAGGTGAAAAAGCTTCAGCAGGAGGGGAAAAAGGTAGCTATGGTCGGCGATGGGATAAACGATGCCCCCGCGCTGGCGCAGGCTGACCTCGGTATCGCCATCGGTTCCGGTACGGATGTCGCGATGGAATCCGCTGATATTGTCCTGATGCGTGGTGATTTGACGGACGTCCCGACAGCCGTCAGCCTCTCCCGCAGGACAATGCGCAATATAAAACAAAATCTGTTTTGGGCGTTTGGATATAATGTCGTCGGGATTCCGATTGCCGCCGGTGTGCTGTATCTGTTCGGCGGACCGCTGCTTAACCCCATTTTCGCGGCGGCGGCGATGAGCCTCAGCTCTGTATCCGTCCTGACAAACGCGCTTAGATTAAAACGCTTCCGCCGCGATATGCATTAGACTTAACGCGAACTATGGTGTATAATGCGGTTGTATACTGTCAGACGTTTCGTTATTGTTTGTGTGTATACCCGTAATAACTTCGCGTATTCTTGCTACTTTTCATTTTATGGGGGAATATACTTGGCTGCAAGGCTCAATAATTTTGCTGACTTCGTAAATATTCTGCGTACCTCCGGCTTCTCTGTCGGCGGCGGCAATAAATCCGGCATATATTCCGTCGTAGCCTACGATTGGTTAAACGTGCCGCCCGGCACACCAATTATCTGGCACACTGGCAACCCGGAAACCGACCCGTGGGAGTGGCGAATCCGCGTTCTCAACGAATGTGACGACATTGCCTATTCCAAATGCTTTTTCAATAAGTCCGGATATATCACGCGGGAGTTTTATCCGTATTTCCTCGCTCTTCGGCGCGGCGGACGCGAGCTTGAGGACGATTATGCCGACGGACACATCAGCAGCTATGCCAGGCGCGTTTACGATGTCGTCCGCCGCTGTGGAGAACTGCCGCTGCACGAAATAAAAAGAGACGCCGGCTTCGGACGCGAGGAAAAAAGCAGATTTGATTCCGCACTGACCGAACTGCAGACGCGGCTGTATCTCACGATTTGCGGTTCACAGCGCCGCCGCAACGCCCAAGGCGAGGAATACGGCTGGGAGACAATGACATACTGCACGACAGAGCAATTCTGGCAAGACAAGGCGCGCGGCGATTTGTCCGATAATGTGTTCATCAAAGCCGCGGAGCTTGACGAAACGGAGGCATATGACATAATCCGCGAGCGCGTATTGAAACTGAACCCCTCGGCGGAGGAAAAGCGAGTCCGCAAATTCGCGTACGGTACATAACGGCGATATGGAGCTTGAACGAACGGCAATCGAAAGCATCGTCCGGCGGCGTATGCACGGACTCTACCTCTCCCGCACCTGTGAGGACTTGGAAACGCTCTCTCACGAGCTGCTCGGTCTGCACAGCTGGTTTGGTCGCAATGTGCCGTTCTCCGCGCTGATACGCGGCGCGGAGATTTACGGATGGAAAACGCGGCTGACCAAAACGTGGCTGTATCGCGGAACGCTTCACGGCGTCGTATATGACGACCTGCCGGAGCTTCTCGCGCTCTCCGCCGGTGAGCAAAAGGGCGAATATTTTTCGTGGCTCTCACGGGCGCACGGCGCGGACACCATTTTGGACATTTCCGATGAGGTGCTGCGCCTTATGGCGGACGGAGTGTACTCACGCACAGAGTTTCGCCGGATATTCGCCGATCGATATGCCCCGCAGGTCGTCGACGATGTGTTTTCATCGTGGGGCGGCGTGTTCGTGTATCTGGCACAGCGCGGAAAAGTGGCGTTCAGGGATATGTTAAGCCGCGATTTCGACCTAATCGGCGCGGAGCCGACGCAGAGCTTCGCCGAGGTGCTGCCCGGACTGCTGCGTCGATACTTCGCAGCCTACGGTCCCGCGACGCTTTCTGACGCATCATATTTCTTCGGCATCAGCAAAGAGGACGCGCTAAAACTGACGCAAATACCGTTTGACGATTTAGAACGCCTGGAATTCGGCGGCAAGATTTACTATTACCGCGAAACCTCCGACATTGGCGATATTCCAGAAATTACTCTGCTTTCCGGTTTCGACCCGCTGATTGTGTCATACGCACCCGCAAATTGGATAGTCCTGCCCGCGGAACACAGAAGCGGGAATCGGCTGAGCCTCCCCGTAGAATACAGAGCAAGTGTCATACTGAAATCGGGCATTTGTCTGCCGACCATCGCAGTAAACGGACAGGTCGCGGGACTGTGGAACATCAAGAAAAACGCGCCGGTGGTGGAATTCTTCAAGCCTCAGCCGAAACGCATTGAAAACGCCGCGCTCGAACGCGTGGAATCGATACTATGGCGAACGCGCGGCGTAATGTAGTGGCGCGACTGTGAACCCCGGCAATGTAAATTCTTGAATATCTCCCGCAAAACGCAACGAATAAATTGATGGAGGACGAAAAACGTGATACAATACACGCCCGACGAGCTATCCGCCGCCCACCGCGCGATATCGTCTCTGCGCAGCAAGTCCGATAAAGCGTCGGGCAAATTAAAAGCCGAGTCATGGCAATATAAATCCATGCGTTCCAATGTCGAAGCCTGCGACTTGGCGATGCGGTTGATGGATGGCGATGCGGATACCATCCCGCACGACAAGCTTGACGAGGCGCGCAAAACACTGACAGACGCACTTAACCGCTCCGGGGGCGTAATCGGCAAATTTACCGAGGGAACCCCTCAGCACACGCTGCAAAAAAACAGAATCGCCGCGCTGAAAATCGCGTTAGCGCTAATCGAGGGCGAGCGGAATAACACTGCACAATAAAGGAGAAAAATAATGACAACCAATATAATCGAAGCTCCGAACGGTGCTGTCGCCGTTATTCACAGCGACACGCCTGTTATCACCGACACGCAGAGCGCGCTGGATCTCGCGGCGACGCTGTTTTATGAACACGATTGTCAAAGCATAGTCATCAACAAGGAGGCAATAATTGAGGATTTTTTCAAGCTGTCCACAGGCGTCGCCGGTGAAATCACGCAAAAGCTTGTAAATTTCCGCTTCCGCCTTGCGATAATCGGCGACTTCTCGGGCTACACAAGCAAGCCGCTGCATGATTACATTTATGAGTGCAACAAGGGACATCACCTGTATTTCGCGGGCAGCGAGGAAGCGGCGGTTGCGAAGCTGGGAGGGCTTGATTAACATATATGATTGGTTCTTCGGCGACACGAATACGTAAAACCGCACGGCTCAATCGAGCCGTGCGGTTTTTACCTATATCACGCTTCGCGAATTCTTCAGCCGGCGCTGCGCTCGGCTTTGTGTTCCTTTAGCTTCTTAAACAGCTCAAGCTCACAGGTCGGCAGCCGGTTTAAGCACATTTCGTATACAACGCATTTCCGACAGTCGCCGTAGTTTGGACACTTGGTGTTCCAGCATTCGCACGTAAGCTTATCCGCGTCGGCGGCGCATTTCATTGCTACGCGCATATCGCCGCCCGTAACTCTCGGAGGATTATCTCTCCATTTGAATCTATTGGGCTGTTCCAGTATATTTTTTTCTCCCTGCATTTTAATAATTCCTTTCAATAATCATTGTGGCAACGGTGCCGGGTTCTATTTGTCTTGATCCTGGCTGAACACTATGTAGTGATCCTCATATTCGCCCAGCAACGCCCTCTGACAGGTCGGGAACTGCTTCAGGCACAGGTGGAATACGATGCATTTCCGACAGTTGCCATAGAACTGACAGTGCGTGTTCCAGCAATCACATTCCATATCGCCCGCGTTTTTGGAGCAGGCGAACGCCTCGCGCATCTCGTCGCGCGAAATTTCGCGTCCGTCATCCCATTGCAGCTTGTTCGGCTGCTCCAGCCAGTTTTTCTCCAGCAAGGACTCGTCGATTTCCGCCTCGTCGCCGAACGGGTTCATCATTTTCCGCATTTCCTCGGCGCCTTCCGGAGTCAACATAGACAGGATGATTTCGTTGTTTCTCTGGAAAGATTCGGGGTCAAAGTTGCCGTCCTCCGGCGGCTTGAACGCTTCCTTCAGAAATTCCTCCATTTCCGCCTTTTTGTCAGCTTGTGTGCGCTCCATGATAAAATCACGGAACATGTTTGGTCCGTTTCCCATTTGCGTAACTCCTTTTTATATTTTTTTGAAATCTGAGTGAGAGTATACGCCTCCGTTTTCCATTTGTCAACTCCTTGGTGATTTCGCTTGTATTTTCGCGGCTTGTGTTATATACTCACAGCAAATTCATCAAAAGGAAAGCGGGGATTGCCATATGGCGTACATAGCTGAAATTATCGGGGTGGGCACAGAGCTTCTGCTGGGGAATATCGTAAACACGGACGCGCGTGATGTGTCGCAGGCGCTGTCGCGGCTTGGAATTAACGTCTATTTCCACACCGTTGTCGGGGATAATCCGGAGCGCCTGAAGCAGGCGGTTGCTATTGCGCGAGCTCGCGCGGACATTATAATCACCACGGGCGGACTCGGTCCGACGTATGACGATCTCACAAAGCAGACGCTTGCTGAGGCGTTCGGCAAGCAACTGCTGTTTGACGAGAAGGAGGCTGAAAAAATCCGCGGCTTTTTCCGCGACAGGCTCGGGCATCTTCAAATCACAGAGAATAATTTTCGTCAGGCGATGCTGCCGGAGGGCTGCGTCGTGTTTGATAACGGCTGCGGAACCGCGCCGGGGTGCGCGTTTGAATCGGACGGCAAGCATGTGTTGATGCTCCCCGGTCCGCCGCGTGAGTGCCGCGCGATGATTGAATCCGGTATGCTCCCGTACCTGAAACGGCTGGCGGGGGATGAAATTTATTCCCGCAACATTCACGTGTTCGGGCTGGGCGAATCGGCTGTCGAGGCGCGGCTGCGCGATATTATGGAAAGCTCCTCAAATCCCACGCTTGCCCCATACGCGAAGGACGCCGAAACAACGCTGCGCGTCACAGCGCGCGCGAAATCGCGCGAGGACGCTGACGCGCTTATGAACCCGATTATCGAGCATGTAAAAAAAACGCTCGGAGACATCGTCTACGGCGTAGATACAGATTCGCTTGAAAATACGGTTATTTCGCTTCTGCGGGACAGCGGCGGAACGCTTGCCGTCGCGGAATCCTGCACGGGCGGGCTTTTGGCAAAGCGCCTCACCGACATTCCCGGAGCGTCCCGCGTGTTCCTCGGCGGCATAACGGCATATTCGGACGATGCGAAAATCGCCCTTGTCGGTGTGCCGCGCGAAACGCTTGAGGCGCACGGCGCGGTCAGCCGCGAAACGGCGGAGGCGCTGGCGCTTGGCGCGCGGGAAAAGCTGCGCGCGGGGCTGGGCATTGGCATCACGGGCGTTGCCGGTCCCGGCGCTGACGAGCACGGCAATCCGGAGGGCAGGGTGTTCATCTCGCTTTCGGCGGAGGGCACGCTGGTGACGCGTTCGCTGGATTTATATTATGACCGCGAGCGCATAAGAATCGCCTCTGCGAGCCACGCCCTCGATATGGCGCGTCGGCATCTCACCGGCGTTGAATTGTAGATTCAATTCCTCAAGCTGTGCAACGGGGCGGGGATTCTGCCGCCGCGGGCGATGAAGTCGCCGCTTTCTCCGCCGGAGACCGGCATCACGGGCGCTGTTCCCAGCAGCCCGCCGAAATCCACTGTGTCTCCGACGTGTCTGCCGGGCGCGGGTATTATCCTTACAGCGGTGGTCTTGTTGTTCACAACACCGATTGCCGCCTCGTCGGCGATGATAGCCGAAATCGTCTCCGCCGGTGTATCACCCGGCACGGCTATCATATCCAGCCCGACGGAGCATACGCACGTCATTGCCTCCAGCTTTTCAAGCGTGAGCGTGCCGCTTTGCGCGGCGCGTATCATTCCGGCGTCTTCCGAAACCGGTATGAACGCCCCGGAGAGCCCCCCGACGTGACTTGACGCCATAACGCCGCCCTTTTTCACCGCGTCATTTAGCAGCGCAAGCGCGGCTGTGGTGCCGTGCGCGCCGACGGAGCTAAGTCCCATTTCCTCCAGGATTTCAGCCACGGAGTCGCCCGCCGCCGGTGTGGGCGCCAGCGATAAATCCACAATGCCGAACGGAACGCCCAGCCGCGCAGACGCCTCACGGGCAACAAGCTGCCCCATGCGCGTCACGCGGAACGCCGTTTTTTTAATGGTTTCCGCGACGGCGTCAAACGGCTGTCCGCGCGCTGCTGTCAGCGCCGTTTTCACCGCGCCGGGACCCGACACGCCGACATTTATAACACACTCCGGCTCTCCCGAGCCGTGAAACGCGCCCGCCATAAACGGATTATCCTCCACGGCGTTTGCGAACACAACAAGCTTCGCGCAGGCAAAGCCGCCGGAGGCGGCAGTCAGCTCCGCCGATTGCTTAATCGTCTCTCCCATGAGGCGCACAGCGTCCATATTTATTCCGGCGCGCGTCGAGGCGACGTTGACGGACGCGCACACGCGCTCCGTTTCCGCGAGGGCGCGCGGGATAGACGCGATAAGCCGCTCGTCCCCACGTGTAAAACCCTTGTGTACCAGCGCCGAAAAGCCGCCGATAAAATTGACGCCCAGCTCCCGCGCGGCGCGATCAAGCGCCTCCGCGAAAATCGTATAATCCTCCGCGTCAGAGGATTCCGCGACGGCGGCTATCGGCGACACTGCAACGCGCTTGTTGACAATGGGAATCCCCAGCTCGCGCTCTATATCCTCGCACACGCGCACAAGCCCCGCGGCGGAGCGCGTCACCTTGTCATATATCCGGCGCGCGGTTTCCGCAGCGTCATATCCGGAGCAGTCCCGCAGGGATATGCCCATCGTGACGGTGCGTATATCAAGATGTTGGCGGTCAATCATCTCATTGGTTTCGATAATTTCATTTATATTCAGCATAAAAAAATACCCACCTGACGTAATCCGCGACGCGCGCTAAATACGATGCATTGCTTCAAAAATATCCTCGCGCTGTATTCGAATGGACATTCCCAGCCTCTCGCCGCACTCGTCCAGCGAGTCCGCCAGCTCCGAAAACGCGCCCGCAAAGCCCGATGTATCCACAAGCATCATCATGGTGAAGTATTCGCGCGTCACCGTTTGCGTGATGTCAAGGATATTGACGTTGGCGCGGGCAAGCGCGCCGGACACCTCCGCAATTATCCCGACGCGGTCGCGCCCTATTACGGTCACTATCGCCCGCATTGTATAAATTCCTCCTGCTTACACGCCAAGCTCGTCGAGCGTCAGCTCGAACGGTGGCATAAAATTCTCTATGAAATACCGAACCTCCGGCATATCAAGCTCATCAAGGCGTTCTTTTATCTGGCGCGCGGCGAGGCGAAATTCGTGGTTCCCCGCGCGCTCCTCCTCCACGCATTTTATGTATGCCGCCAGCTTATCTGCCGCGTGCACAAGCTCGCGTATCTCGCCCTCTCCGCCTGAAAGCAACGGCAGATATGACTCGCGCAGCTCCGCCGGAAGCTGCGCGAGTAGCCTGCCGGTGGCTGACCGCTCGGCGTCTTTATAGGCGCTTGTCAGCTCCGGACTCATATACTTGATGGGTGTGGGCATATCGCCCGTAATAATCTCGCCCGCGTCGTGAAACAGCGCCGCTGTGGCTGCTTCGCCGGGGTCGCACGGCTTTCCGAACACATCGCGCCGAATCAGTGCCAGCCCGTGGGCGAGAACGGCGGTCATATGTGAGTGCTCCTGCACGTTTTCAGGCAGGGAGTTGCGCATCAACGCCCAGCGTGTGATGTGCTTCATACGGGAAATAAGCGCGAAAAATCCGTGCATCGCCCTATTTCACCATTATTATGCGGCGGTGAACGAAGCGAAGAAGTCAGCAATCTCGGCTTCGCCGTCGGCTGCATACGTCGCGATGAACGTAATCATCGCGCCATCCAGCTTGCGGAAATAATAGCTTTGGAACATCGCACCGGCTGCGACATCTGCTGAACACATTATGTACGTTTCCCCGGCTATTTCAATCTCCTCCGCGTCCCCGAGCGCGATACCCATCGCGCCCTTAAACTGCAGCTTTGCAGTCTCATAATAATCGTTAGCGGTAAGATTTGCCGTCAGCGGACTAAATGATACGTTTTCGTATGTGGCGATGATATTCGGAATACCCAGCGTCCCCATGACGCTGAAATCGTACACAGTGCGCGCCATCGCGGCTTCTTGAACAGCCGCCGTGCCTTCATCCTCAAATGCGCCCATTCCCGCTTGCATCTGCGTTTGCAGCTGCTCTGAGGTCAGCGCCGTCCAGCCCTCCGGCAGATTAAAGCTGATATTCACCCATTCGTTTGTAAAAACATCGCCATCCCAATCGCCTGTTTGGATACTGCCGCGCGCGTCGGAATTATCAATCACGGAGTCGTCCGGCGTGTCCGCATCAACGGGTTCATTGTCCGGCGCTTCGTCCGGCGTGTCAACGTCGGGCGTTATATCGTCCTCCTGCGCGTCGATGGTTGGCGTCGGCGTCTCGTCCGGCTGCTCCTGCGGTGTACAGGCTGCCAGCGCGGCGGTGAGCGATATCAATCCGAACACAAGGGCAAGTAGTAGCGCGAGTGATTTTTGCAGCTTTTTCATTTTTATTGTCTCCCCATAATAAAATTTTCGGCAAAGCCGGGATAGGAGCTGTTCGTCAAGCCTCCGTGAAATGCCTCAACGGCGGAATTATATCACTCCCCCACCCGCTTGTCAAACGCGATTTGCGGGGGGTGAATTCACTGCAAGCAAGTGCACAAGTGAAAAATTCCTCTTGACATCGCTGCGCACTCGTGATACAATACGCAACAGTCGGTGCGGCGGTCGGTCGCCGCGCCGCAATATTAACAACCACGCGCGCTGGCGTCACGCCCGACAGCGTCGATTATGAAAGGAGGCGGACAATATGAAAATGCCGATGAAATCATGTGTCGTTTTGTCCGTCAACGGGGGTTTATATTCGCGCCCGATTTAGCGCGCCTCGTTCTTTTCCGCCGGATTTACGCCGCCTCTGATTTCGATCGGGGGCGGCTTTTTCATACCCAATCACACACATCAAAAGGAGAAATGCGTATTGAACAGACTCAATAAAATTATGAACACCGGCATGGAGAACACCACAAAAACCTATCGCGAAATGTACGATGGAAAAATTTCTTATCATATCGTTGGAAAAATCGAAGCGGAATTCGATAACGACCCCACGTACTGGCACCGCGATAATGAAATCAGCTATACAATTGAGCGAACACACAAGCTCGCACTCGACCGACCAAGTGTGACGCTTGCAATCCCCGCGGAAAAGCTCGGGATTGAAGCTTTTACCCCCGCGGCGGCGGATTTCGCCCTGCGCTCGCTGAAAAAACACATCGACGACTTAAACACCCCGTTTAACTCGCGCCACCCGGACTATGAAACGGGCAGATTTTATATCTACGAACCGGGAGGCGAGATTCTACCGCGCAACGGCGCATATTTCGCGATGCGGGAGAGCAGGTCGCACATCGGCGCGGGACCGCTGGTCACGTTTCTGGAGTCGCCGCAGCCCCCGTGTATGTGTCTCAATTTTCTGCTTCAGGTGCAATTGCCCCGGGGTAAGCTGAAGCAGGCAAAGATTATGCTGCTGCGCGATTTGCCGCTTATGGTCGATAATTTTCTCGCGTGGTTTGACGTCGTTGCGCTCTGGCGGGTATTGGAGCTTGAGCGCAAGCAGAATGAAATCCGTGAATGGCTGCGCGGCGGGGAATATTCGTCGTTCATCGCGAACGGCAGCATACTCGCGCGCGAGAAAGGCACTGCGTTGCCGATGAAAAACGCCATTCCATTCATTTCTCCGCCGGATGACGAGCTTGAGGTGGCAGGTGTGCGCGGTATGGCTTGGCGGCGCGGCGTCACGGTGATTACAGGCGGCGGATATTCCGGCAAATCCACGCTGCTTGACGCACTTGCCGCCGGGATTTACAACCACGCGGAGGGCGACGGACGCGAGCTGTGCATCACGGACGACACCGCCGTGACGATAACCGCCGAGGACGGGCGCAGCGTCAAGGATGTGAATATATCCCCGTTTTTGCAATGGCTGCCCGGCGGCGATCCGAAGCGTTTTTCGACGGAGCGCGCCTCCGGCTCCACCTCTCAGGCGGCAAATATTATGGAGGCTGTCGATTGCGGCTCCCGCCTGCTGCTAATTGATGAGGATCGCAGCGCGACGAACTTTATGATTCGCGACAGCCTTATGCGCCGGCTTATCGAAAAGGAACCGCTGACCCCGTTCACCGACCGCGTGTGCGAATTGTTCACGGAGTGCGGCGTGTCGTCGGCATTAGTCATCGGCGGCAGCGGAGAATATATCTCCGTCGCCAACCGTATATATATGATGGACGATTTTATCCTGCGCGATGTGACGGAGCGCGCCCGCGCGCTGGTGCCGCCGCGTCCGGCGGACGATCTGCCGCCACCTGCCGACTGGAGCAGCCGCAGATTGCTGCGCGCGGAGGGGTTTTCCTCTTTCCCGGAGGGCGGCAGAACAGAGCGGCTGGAGGTCACAGACTCCGGTTTTATCTTCATCGGCGACGAAATGATAGACGTCCGCTCGCTGTTTGACATTGCCTCCGAGGCACAGATTTGCGCGCTGGCATTTATGCTGCGTCGGCTGGAGCGCGAGGAGTCAGAGCAGAAATTTGATTTGCACGAGCGGCTGGACGCGATGTATGAAGAACTGGAGCGCGAGGGCGTGGAGCTTTTGTACACAAGCTTTTTCACCACCTGCAAGCGCTTCCTTGAGCTGCCGCGCAGACTGGAGCTTATGGCGATTGTCAACCGCATGCGCCGCGTGAGCTTTGACGCAACACGCGAAGCGGGATAATCAAAACCGGTTCCCTGCCGTCACCCGTTGTATATCTCGCGGATGATGTCCTCAATATCGGCGTTTTTAACCTCCACGTTGGAGATTTCACCCTGGTTGCCGATTTCCGCGATTATTTCGGGCAGGGTGCGTTTTTTGGGGTCAAAGCTCACGCTTTCCGGTTCGCGCCCGTCGGAGAAGGTGAATACCGCGACGGACTCCGCGTTATAGCGTTCCTTCAGCGTATCAAATGTGCCGTCAAAGAGCATTTCGCCCTTTGTGATCATTATCACGCGTGAGGCGAGTGTATCGAGGTCCTTCATATCATGGGAGGTCAGAATTATTGTTGTGCCCTCGCGTCCGTTGCGCTCTGTAAAGAAATCGCGGATATTCTTTTTCGCAACAACATCAAGTCCTATTGTCGGCTCGTCGAGGAACAAAATCGGCGGGTCATGCAGCATCGACAGCGCAATTTCAACGCGCATACGCTGACCGAGCGACAGCTGACGAATGGGCGTGTTCGCGAACTCGCCCATATCAAGAATTTCGGTGAACAGCGCCACATTATGCCGGAAGCGGTCAGCCGGAATACGGTAAATTTCCTTGTACAGCTCAAACGTATCCGACATCGGCAGCTCCCACACAAGGCGCGAGCGCTGCCCGAACACAACGCCGATGTTCATAGCGTTCTCGCGGCGCTTTTTGTACGGCTCTATGCCCATCGTATGAATCGTGCCGGAGGTGGGATAGAGAATTCCGGACATCATCTTGATTGTCGTGGATTTCCCCGCGCCGTTTTCACCGATAAAGCCGATAAATTCCCCCGGTTCAATATCAAACGACAGCCCGTTTACAGCCTTTATCAGCTTCTTCCCGCTGATGCGCTTACCGTCGCCGTCCTTGCCCTTTGTCTGCTGCTTATATTCCTTGGATACATTTTTTACGCTTATTAGCGGCATATTCATATCACACCTTTCACTTTTTATCTTTTACGAGCCCGTGCTTTTATATCGTTTGACACAGAATCCAAACAACCATAGTCCGACGGCGAAGAACGCGGTGGCGATAAGCGGGGCGATGTATATAATCGCCCTGCCTAAAAACAGATAATCCTGCTTGCCTATCAGCGCCTGAACAGGGAAAAAGCTGATGACGGCATACGGCAGCACAAGCGTCATAATCACCTGAATGATAAGCGGGAAAACGGAAATCGGATAATATGACATATCCCGCAATAAGAATATGATATTCCGCAGAAATCTCGTCTCCCGCAGTATAAAGGTCGGGGCAATGGCAAGCAAAAACATCCCCCCGTACACAAGCCCGCCGCATACAAACGCGAGCAGCAGCTTCGCGATTTCGGCTATCCCGATATGCACGCCGAGCCTTGAGAAAGCGACGACATACATAACGGCGGCGAGCGTGACATGCGCAATGTAATCGGGATTCAAATTTCTGAAGCACATATACGGCAGCGTCCGGACAGGCTTTGTCAGCACATCGTCAAATGCGCCGTTTTGAACCTCTGTGGAGGTACTGAGCATTGTGCGGTAAAGGAAAAACGCCGCGATAGAGTATCCGACAATATTCGTCGCGTATAGCAGCATAACCTCATATTGATTCCAACCGTTCATATTTTCAAAGGCGTTCACCATAATCCAAATCAGCGCAAACTCGACGAAGTAGTTCAGCGCCTGAACGATGCGGTTGATGATAAATGACTGCTTGAACATAAACGTTTTTTTGAGATGCATTTTCCAATATGTCATCCCGAGGCGCAGATAATATTTCATGTTCTTTCAGCCTCCGTTTATCATCAGATGCCGCCGACCGCGCCGCCACATCAACGCCGCCGCGGCGTACAGCGCCACCGCCCACGCCAGCGAAACAGACATCACAAGCGGAATTTGCTCCGGTGGCGTCCTGCCCACCAATATAGATGTCGGCTCAAACACTATGTATCTGAAGGGCAAAACGCGCCCTATTGCATCCAGCCATTTCGGAAAAAACCACATAGGCACCAGATATCCTGCGAACAGCGTACTCAAAAGCCCGTCTGTCCATTCTAAAAAGAACGAGTTTTTCAGCCACAGTACGCTGAGTCCCATGACGAATTCATAGCCTGTTTCAATCGCGAAGGCGAGCGCCACCATCAACGCATATACAAGCGGCATCAAAGGCTCTGCTGTGATTCGCGCTCCAAACAACAGCGCCCCCGGTATTATTGAAAAAAGACGTCCCGCGAGCTGCATAGGCTTTGCGGCGAGGGCATTTAGTATGTAGTATCTCATAAAACCCAGCGGGGCGGTCAGCCGTTCGGTGATGGAGCCGTCCTGAACAGATTCGTTTATCTGATACATAATGCCGCCGCCATCCGTGAGATAAATTGTCAGGCGGTTGAGCACTGTATATGTCAGCATCTCGCCGAGCGCGACACCCATCACCTCATCAGCGCCGCGATAAAATCCCGTCCATATCAGCGCGGTCACAATAATTTCGGCAAACGAAAATATCGTGCCGATCACAAAATTGCTCTTAAACGCGAGGTTCGCCTTGACATTGTTTATTAACAGCCGTTTGTATAAACGCATTTGACGCAGCTTCCCCAATCTGTAAATGTTTCCGGAGTATATAATAATTTCATATTGATGTCAAGCGGATGCGCGGGTACAAATTTCCTGAAAAATCAGCCGCGATAACCCTTGACAACCCGCTCGGGGTGCAATATAATACAAGCATAATGTGTATGGTTCGGCGCGTCATCGCGTCGTGCCATAAAAAATGAAAGGAGTTTCCGTCAATGGCAAAGATGAAAGGTCTCGCAATGCTGGGGTATGACACAATTGGTTGGATTGAAAAGGAGGTCCCGAAGCCGGGTCCGATGGATGCGATATGCAAGCCGCTTGCCGTGTCCCCCTGCACGTCCGATGTGCATACCGTCTGGGAAAAGGCTCTGGGAGAGAGGCATGACCTCATTTTAGGGCATGAGGCGTCCGCCGAGGTCGTCGAGGTTGGTTCTCTGGTAAAGGATTTTAAAGTCGGCGATAAGGTCATCATCCCCGCGATTACGCCCGATTGGGAATCCGTAGAGGCTCAGGCGGGATATTCGCAGCATTCATATGGTATGCTCAACGGCTGGAAGTTCTCCAATATGAAGGACGGCACGTTCGCGGAGTATTTCCACGTCAATCAGGCAGACGGCAATCTGGCGCATCTGCCCAAGAGCATCAGCGTTCAGGACGCCGTTATGCTCTCTGATATGGTTCCCACAGGGTTCCACGGCGCGAATAACGCCGAGGTTGAGTATGGCGACACAGTTGTTGTCATCGGCATCGGTCCTGTCGGCTTGATGGCTGTTGCCGGCTCTGTGCTGCGCGGCGCGGGACGGGTGTTTGGCGTCGGTTCGCGGAAAAAGTGCCAGGATGTGGCGAAATTCTATGGCGCCACGGATTTAATCAACTATCGCGACGGCGACATTGTCGAGCAAATCAAGGAAGCGATGGGTGGCAAGCCTGTTGACAAGGTTATCCTCGCGGGCGGCGGTCTTGAAACGTTTGACCAAGCCGTCAGAATGATTAAGCCCGGCGGCATCGTGTCTAATATCAACTATCTCGGCACGGGCGATTATATCAAAATCCCCCGCGTTGAATGGGGTCTTGGTATGGGTCACATCAGAGTTACCGGCGGACTTATGCCGGGCGGCAGAAAAAATATGGAGTTCCTCGCGCGGATGATCACAAACGGCAGACTTGACGTCAGCCCGCTGCTCACGCATAAATTCAACAACCTGAATGACATCGAGGAAGCCCTGCTTCTTATGAAGGATAAGCCCGCGGATCTGATTAAGCCCGTCGTCACTATCTCATAGCGCACGGGGCGCACCCTCTCCGCAATCGGTAAAAGGACAGCGTCAGTCCCGCGGGACTGACGCTGTTTTTATATATTATTGTTTCGTTATCATTCACACCAGTCTGTGATGGTAAGCCCATCAACATCCTCGAAATGTTTCGTGTTGTGCGTCACAAGCGCAAAATTATGATTTACGCAGAATGCTGCTATGAAGATATCGGCGTCTCCGGTTGCTCGTCCGCTCTTCTTTTGCTTCACCCAAATATCAACAGCCGTGTCAAGGACGTTGTTATCAAGCTGTCCCACACCAAGCATACTGTAAAGCTTGATAAATTCGCGCATTCGTTTTTTCGATCCCACTGCCTCCAGTCCGCGCTTCACCTCGTAGTATGCAATGGGCGAAATGATGATATCATGTCCATTTGAAATAGCTGACATCGCATTGTTAATGACGGTTTCCTGCCCGCGCAGAATATATGATATCATATTCGCATCCAACACATATACACTCATAGCTCAACCTCAGTTGAAAAATCCACTCCCACGGATATCATCTCATCAAATTCCTGCGGCATGGGTTCAATTTTATTGATGCGACGCAGATTCTCCACAATCATTTCAAAAGCGGCAAGTTTTTCAGATGTCCTGTCAAGCGCTTCTTCGTCCGCAGAAATAGCAAGCCGCACTCGTTGTCCTTTTTTAATTTCCGGCGTCTCCATAGGTACAAATACCGCGCCGTCGTAAATTGCCCTTACCGTGTTCATTTTAAAGCCTCCCGAACGATTTGTAATTAAATTATACACCCTGCCGGCGTATAACGCAACAAGAATTATCCCTCCGTTCCGCCAAAAAGCCCCTGCCATACGGGTGTGCCGGTGTATTCCCGCGCGGATTCCTCTCCGCGCATTACGCGCAGCGCGCCGGAGGCGAGCGCCTCCAACTCAAACTCGCCGGGGATAACGGCAACCTCCGCAATCCAGCCGATATATTCCTTCATTTTTTGCGTAAAGTATTCCTCCCGGGCAAGTCCCCCGGTCAGTATAATCGCGCACACATCGCCGCGCAGCGCGGCTGCCATCGCGCCCGCGTACTTCGCGCACTGATAAATCATCGCGTCAAACACCAGCGCCGCGTATTTATCGCCGTTTTCGGCGCGCTCATAGACCGCGTGGGCGTCGGAGGTTCCGAAATGATCTGTAAGTCCGCCGAGGCGACTCAGCTTGTCCGTCAGTGCCTCTTTCGTATATTCCCCGGAAAAAGCAAGCTCTATAACAGCGGAATAATGCAGGTCTCCGGCGCGCGTCGGCGTTAAGGGACCCGAGCCGCGTATGATGTCGTTTGAGTCTGTCATACGCCCTTTTTTGTGCGCCGTTACGGATATGCCCCCGCCGAGATGGCAGATAATTAAATTGATTTCGTCATATTTCAAGCCGCGCGCGGCGCAGAAGCGCAGTGCCGTTTCCTTTTGGTTCAGCGCGTGAACATGGCTCTCGCGATACACCCCACGCAGCCCCGTGACGCGCGAAATATCCTCAAATTCGTCCGTGTCCGGCGGGTTTACCACAAACGCCGGCTTGCCGTATCTGTCGGCGAGGCGCTTGCATATCTGCGCGGCAAGCTGCGCCGGGTGCTGCCCCGACATTCCGCGGGCGGCGTGGGCTGCCAAAAGCTCCGTGACGCGATAAACCCCGCCTTCAAGCGGCAGCAGTCCGCCGCCGCGCCCGACGAACACATCAAGCTCCGCCGGGTTCAGCGCGCGCCGTTGCAGCGCGCGGTCTACGATATCAAAGCGAAAATCGAGCTGGCTCTGCACATCCCGAAACGATGTAAGCTCCTCCGCGGAGTGCCTCAGGGTCTCCCTGAATATTTCGGTTTCGTTTTCAAACAACGCGATTTTTGTGGAGGTTGAGCCTGGGTTTACGGCGAGAATACGAAAAACATTTTTCATACACATCACCTTAAGCCGAGCGCGGACAGGCAAATGGAATAGTATTTATCATCCGGCGTGGCGGAGCGTGAGGTCATCACAATCGGCACCGCCGCGCCGATAACGGCGCCTGCTGTTTGCGCACCGCCGAATAGTGTGAGGCTTTTTACAAGCGCGTTGCCGGAGATGATATCGGGCACCAGAATCAAATCGGCGTCGCCCGCCACAGGGGAATCGCAGCCCTTTATCTCCGCGGCTTCGCGGCTCATCGCAAGGTCAAAGGCTATGGGTCCTTCCACAACGCAGCCTGAAATTTCGCCGGATTGATTCATCCGCTTCAGCTCGGCGGCGTCTATCGAGGCTTGAATTTTCGGGTTAATATGCTCTGTCTCGGAAAGCACGGCGATTTTCGGCTCGGCAACGCCGAGGGCGCGCAAAAATCCGGCGGCGTTTTCAAGTATCGAACGCTTTGCGTCCAAATCCGGGGCAATGTTCATAGCGAAATCCGTGACGGCAAACAGCTTGTGATATCGCGGCGTTTCAAAAATCCCGAACGCGGACAGCAAGGCGTCGCCGTACTCCCCCGCTCCGCGCAGACCACCCGCGCGCGATAATACGGCGCGCAGGAAGTCCGAGGTGTCCACAAGCCCCTTCATAATAATATCCGCGCCGCCGTCGCGCACCGCTTTTACGGCGGCGGCAAGGGCGTCGTCCGGCGTCGAGGCGCAAATTATCTCGACATCGTCGGGAGGCTGCTCGCCGACAGTCTCAAATCCCGCACGAACACGCTCGGAATCACCGTACAAAACAGCGCGGATTACGCCCTCTCGGACGGCGCGGGCGAGGGCGGCAAGCGTCGGCGCGTCATATGGGCACGCAGCGGCAAGCATCGGCGGGTGCGGACTCTCTGCTGCTTTTGCGGCAAGTCCGCGCAGGCTGGTTATGTTCAATGCGCGTCACCTCTCTGTGAAAGCGTTTTGCATATCAGCGGCGTTTACATATCAAACAACGTGAACTGGCTGGTTTCCGAAAGCGATCCGAACGCGCCAAGCTCACGCAAGGCGTCGATATGCGCCGAGGACACCTTTGAGCACTCGCCGGAAAAATCCTCGATGGATATGAACTCGCGTCCGCGGCGACACTCCGCGATGTCGCGCGCGGCTGTTTCCCCCAGCCCCGCAACGGCGATAAGCGGCGGACGCAGAGCCGTATCCCCTGCTATTTCAAACCTTACGGCGTCGGATTCGTATATATCCACGTCGTGGAAGCTGAATCCGCGCGCGTAAAACTCGTGGCAAGCCTCCAGCGTCGTCAGCAAATCCTCCTCCTTGGATTTTTTCTCGCGATCGGGCATCGAATTAATTTCACGTAGCTTTGCGAGCGCGACGGCGTCCCCGCGCGCCATGAGCTTCGCATCAAAGCTGCCCTTTTGGCTGCGGCGATAAAAATACGCCGCGTAAAACGCCAGAGGATGATGAACCTTAAACCACGCGATGCGCAGCGCCATCATCACATACGCCGCGGCGTGTGCCTTCGGGAACAAATATTTTATCTTTTGGCAGGATTCAATATACCACGCAGGGACGCCGAGCGCCGTCATTTCGCGCTCCTCGTCAGCCGTCACGCCCTTGCCCTTTCGGACAGATTCGCTGATTTTGAAGGCGCGGCGCGCGTCCATTCCGCGCGAGATGAGATACAGCGTGATGTCGTCGCGGCAGCCGACCGTTTCGGAAATGTCGGCGATGTTATTCATTATAATATCGCGCGCGTTGCCTATCCAAACATCCGTGCCGTGAGAATATCCCGACAGACGCACAAGCGTATCCACCTTGTCCGGCAGCGTATCCATCAGCATCTGGCGCGTCAGCGGTGTGCCGAATTCCGATATCCCGATGGTGCCTGTCTGCCCGATGACGCGGTCGCGCTCCGGCGCGCCGAGCGGCGCGGGGGATGAGAATATTTTCAGCGTTTCGGGGTCGTCAAGCGGAATATCTCGCGCGGAAACACCCGTCAAATCCTCCAGCATTTTGATCATCGTGGGGTCGTCATGCCCCAGCTCGTCGAGCTTTAAGAGGTTATCCTCCATGCAGTGATAGTCAAAATGCGTCGTTATGGTGTCGCTGTCCGTGTTGTCCGCCGGGCGCTGCGCGGGGCAAAAATCCGTGATATCCATCCCCTGCGGAATCACGACAAGTCC
>JAIRRO010000161.1 GCA_031255955.1 Oscillospiraceae bacterium | reverse complement strand
GGGAACTCCGCGCTTTTTGAAAGCCGCACCATCAGATATGCCATCGGCATACGCATAAACACCGTGCCGATTATCGTAAAGCACATAACGGGGAAGGTGTCGCCCGCGCCGCGCAGCACGCCGCTGGAGGCTTGCGTCAGGCTCATCGCCAGATAGCACCACACCATAATCCGCTGCATCGAAACGCCGCGCGAGATGATTATCGCGCTGTCCGGCGTGTTCATATTAATGAACAGCTGCATCAAATTACCGCCGAACAGCGAAATCAGAACAATCAGCGTAAGAGAAACAGACAGCGAGGTTAAAAGAATAATCTTGAACCCGGAGCGCACCCTGTCGAAGCGCCCGGCACCGATATTTTGCCCCGCGAAGGTGGAGCCCGCCATACTGAACGCCTGATTGGGCAGCATCGCGATGTTATCCACCCTTGAGATGGCGACGTTTATCGCCGGGAAAATCGTATACGACGCCAGCCCCTGCGCGTCAAAGATGACAACGCTGTTTATCAGCGACTGCACAAAGATATATGACACGGATAAAATCCCCTGCTGAATACCGGACGGCAGACCGATTCTTATAATCTGCCGGACAATCGGCAGCTTCGGAATCAGCGATTCGCGCCCGCCCTTAAAGCCGCCCTGCATATGCGTCAGGCGGTAAAGGCACGCGGCGGCGGAGAGATATTGACATATTATCGTCGCCAGCGCCGCGCCCAGCACCTCCATGCCGAGCGGACCGACGAAAAGCAGATCCAGCAGGACATTAAGGACCGCCGTGCATATCAAAACAATCAGCGGGAACACAGCCTCACCCATACCGCGCAATATGCCGGAGAGAATATTGTAATACCCCTGCCCCACGGTGCCGATGAACATAATTAAGAGATAATCGTTCGCGTATTTCATCAGCTCGGGCGCGACCTTTGTCATCCGCAGTATCGGACGCGATAACGGTATGCCGAGCGCCGTGATAAACAGCGTGACTATCATTGTCAGCGTCAGCGCCGTGCCGATGGTTTGCGTCAGGCGTTCGTTATCCTTCGCCCCGAAATACTGCGCGACGGCGACGGAAACGCCCGTGCCGACGGTCATAAAGAACACGAAAAACAGCGTTTGGATGGGAGAGCTTGCGCCGACGGCGGAGAGCGCGTTGTTGTTTATCATCTTGCCGACGATGATGGAGTCCGCCGTGTTATAGGCGAGCTGCGCGATATTGCCGATTAAAAGCGGCACGGCGAATTTCATCATCACACCCAGCGGGTTCCCCACAGTCATATCCTGCGGACCCGATAGCGCTCTGATTCGGGATTTCTTTACATCGGTTGCCAAAGCTGAGACATCTCCTTAATAATTCGGGTAAATTTATAAATCCAAAAGCTGCGCCGTGTACATATTATAGTAGTCGCCGCGCTTTGCCATAAGCTCATCGTGCGAGCCGCATTCCGTGATGCCGCCGTCCTTGATGTACATTATCATATCGCATTCGCGGACGGTGGACAGGCGGTGCGCTATGATGAAGCTTGTTCTGCCGTTTAACAGATGGCTTATGCCCTCCTGCACGTATTTCTCTGTTTTCGTGTCGATGGAGCTGGTGGCTTCGTCAAGAATTAATATACGCGGGTCGGCGATTACCGTGCGGGCGAAGGCAAGCAGCTGCTTTTGCCCCTGACTCAGTCTGCCGCCGTTCTCTTTTATCTCCGTTTCATAGCGCTCCTCCATCTTTTCGATGAATTCGTCCGCGTGGACGACGCCGGAGGCGTTCTCCAGCTCCTCCTGCTTCGCGTCCAAGCGTCCGTAGCGGATGTTTTCCGCAACGGTGCCGGAGAAGATGAAGCTGTCCTGAAGCATAATGCCCATCTGGCCGCGCAGGGACTCCAGCGTCACCTTTGAAATATCGTGCCCGTCTATGAGTATTCTGCCGTCCTGCGCGTCATAGAAGCGGGACAGCAGGTTGACAATCGTCGTTTTGCCCGCGCCCGTGGGTCCCACAAGCGCGACGCTCATGCCGGGCTCAATCTTAAACGAAAGTCCGTCCAGCACCCGCGTATGCTCGTCATAACCGAAGGTGACGTTGTCAAACACCACCTCTCCGCTTATCTGCGGCAGCACATACGCGTCCCGGGCGTCCTCAATTAACACCGGCTCATCCATGGTTTCAAATATGCGCTCAAGGTATGCTATAGTGTTCATAAAGTCGTTGTAAATAGCGGCTAAACGGTTGATGGGCTGCCAGAATCGCCACGAATAATTGCCCATTGCGAAAATCACGCCGAAGCTGACGGCGGGCGCTGTCCACATCACCCCGACGAGATATAAAAAGCTGAAAATAAGCTGCGAGATGTTATCAACGGCGGGACCGCCGAGGTTTGCTATCAGCCCCGCGCGGAAGTGCGCGCGGCGCGCGTCCATCGCCAGCCGCTCAAAAATCTCTTCGTTTTTCGCCTCGCGCGTGAATATCTGCGTGATGCGCATACCGTTTATGCTTTCCGCGGCGTAGGCGTTCAGATTGGAGTTTTTGTTAGAGACGCTCTGCCACGCGCGGCGCTGAGCGGGCTTTATCGAGAAGAACACCAGAAACAGTATCGGCAGCCCGGCAAGCACAACAAGCGACAACCGGACGCTTGTTGCCAGCATAAACACCGCGATAAACACGATATTCACAATCTCCAGAATAAAATCAATTATCCCGTTAGAGAGCATATTGGATACGGAGTTCACGTATTGCACCACGCGCACGAGTATCTTGCCGTGCGGGCGGTTATCGTAATAGGAGAACGGCAGCGCCTGCATATGCGTGAACAGCTCGCTGCGTATTTCATAGATGATGTCCTGCCCGACCTCTGTCATATACTTGGCGCGCAGACGGTTTAGGAATATGCTGGCGAGTATCGCGGCGGCGGACAGCGCCGCTAATATCGCAAGCTCGCGCACATCGCGGTTCGGAACGGAATAGTCCAGCGCGCGGGCAACCATCATCGGAATCGACAGCGCCAGAATGCTGGACGCCGCCGACGCCAAAAACGCCGCCGACATTTTGCGCCAGTGCCGCCTTATGTAAAAAAAGCTGCGCCGCAGGTGCTTTAATGAAAAGGGGCTTTCCAGCCGTTCGTCAATATCGTATTTATTTCGCTGTGCCATTGTGTCAGCCTCCCGATTTTTTATTTTTGCGCGGGTATCGTTTGCGGCGGCGCGCTATGAGCTGCGCAGCTCGTGCAGCATTTTTTCTGTGCCGTCGTCCACACCGGCTTGTATGCGCCACAGGGCGTAATATCCGCCGCGCGCCTCTATCAGCTCGTCGTGCGTTCCGCGCTCCGCGACGCGCCCGTCCTCTAACAGCAGGATGCAGTCCGCGCGGCGCACAGAGGAAATCCGCTGGGCGATTATCAGTTTCGTACAGGGGAAGTCCAGCGATTCCAGCTGCTCTTGTATGTATTTTTCCGTTTCCATATCCACCGCCGAGGTCGTGTCGTCAAGAATTAAAATCGGGGGACGGATGGCAAGCGCGCGGGCTAAGGCTATGCGCTGCTTCTGCCCGCCGGAGAGTCCGACGCCGCGCTCACCCACGATGGTGTTAAAGCCCTCCGGCATATCGTTTACGAATTGCGCGGCGGCAAGCTCTGTGCAGCGGCGAACCTCCTCCTCCGGCATATCAAAATTGCCGTAGGCGACGTTGCCGTCCACCGTGTCAGAGAACAGGAAAACCTCTTGCGTTGTCATTCCGATGTTGCGGCGCAGCGTTGTCAAATCCCAATCGCGGACGTCCACGCCGTCCACAAGCACCTCGCCGGAGCCCGCGTCATAAAAGCGCGAGATAAGATTGGCAATCAGCGATTTTCCGCTGCCAGTGCCGCCCATTAGGGCAAGGGTTTCGCCCGGCTTTACGTGAAAGCTTACATCGCGCAGCACCGTGTTGCCGCCGAAGGAAAAGCTGACGTTGCGAAATTCAATTTCGCCGCGAAACGGCTCGGCTTGAACGATGGCATTTTCGGCGTTCTGCACGGCGGGGCGTTCTTCCAATACAGACATTATCTTTGTAGCGGAGGCGAAAAAGCGCTGCAGATCGTTAAAGAGCTGACCCAGCTGGCGCAGCGGCTCCGTCACCGCCCACGACAGAGAATTAAACGCCATAAAATCACCCGGAGAGATGGTGCGGTTAATGAGGAAAATGCCCCCGAACAGCAGCGTTGTCACCGTCATAGACTGCGAAAGCCCCTCGATTATCGGAAAAAAGCGGAGCCAGATATACTGCGCGCCAAGGTTTTGAACGCGGAAGGCGTCCGACTTGGCATTAAATTTTTCGATTTCAAACGCCTCGTTCGCAAAGGCTTTAACAACGCGGTTGCCTTCGATATTCTCCTGCGCGTCCGTGTTCAGCTTCGACAGGCGGCGGCGCAGTTCTTTATAAATCCCGCGCACCTTGCCCCTGTAGATATACGTCGCAAGGAATATAAACGGCGTTAGGGCAATCATCGCAAGGGCAAAGCGCCAGTTGATGACGAAATAATAGATGGACGCGCTGAGAAACAGCAGCGCGGACGAGATTATCTGACGGAACACGAACACCAGATTGTGACGCACCATATCGATATCGCTTGTCATAATCGTCATCAAATCGCCCGCCGTGTTGTCGCTGAAAAAGCGCATATCCTGCCGCTGCCAGTGGCGATAAACCTTCATACGAAGATTATACACCAGCCCCAGTGAGGATGACTCGACAAGCGCGACGGAGGCATAGTTCAGCAGGCTGCGCGTAAGCGTGACGAGACACATCATCGTCACCGTCGGAACAAGCAGGTCAAGCTCACCGCCCACCAGCACGCGGTCTACCAATCTGCGCTGAAACGTCGGATTTATGAGAAAAAACAACGGTACTAACATAGAGATAAAAAAGCACAGCAGATACCGCTTGCGAAAACCCCGCAGGTTCTCCCAAACCCATTTGAATGGCGCCATACTAAGCGTTTCCCCCTTTTTTTTCGACAATAAGCCCGCCTGCCGCCTGGACCGAAAGTCTTTGAAAAAGAGGTAATCCGCTACTTCGCTTCTCATCTTTTCTCAATACTGCCGTACCGCTTCTGAGCATTCCGAGTATACCGTCGTCGTATATTGAAGAAGATTATAGCACCGCTTGCAGAAAAATGCAAGCGGGTTTTTTGAAAATTTGTTTATTTGCGAAATCGCACCATTTTGCGGGGGTCGGCGTCCTCGACGCCCCGCCGTGTCCCACGTCCCGTAAGGGCGCGCATTGCGCGTTCCTTGTTATTTGCACGTGCGACTTTCGGCGCACGTGCATTTTCGGGCGGTTCGCCAACCGCCCTTACGGAACAGGGTGTGCGCCTACCCCCCCATACCCCCCGCCGCACCCATTCCTGTTTCAAACCTGCTCCCATCCACACGCCATCTTTCCCCTGTCAAGACCGGCTTGCGACAAAAATTTTAATTTTTTGCTAAAATCCCTTGCAATCCATTATGGATTGTGATATACTAAAGGTTAAATATGGTGCGTCGGCGGGAACCCGCAGGGAAAGCACCGCGCGCAGCGCGATTTGACAAAGGGCAAAAAACGTCTGCGGCGGGCGGGTTTTACGCCGGGCGGCGATACTTTTTTCGAAAGCGGTGGAACGAATATGAAGCTGATAGCGAAGCGTTTTATGGGAGTGCTGTTGTCGCTTGCGATTATGGCGGCAATGCTCGCGCCAACGGGGGCGATGCTGCCGATGATGGCGGGCGCAACGGGCGGTTCGGACGGTTCGGTTGATACCGGCGCGGGCTACGCCGGAACGGCGATC
>JAIRRO010000160.1 GCA_031255955.1 Oscillospiraceae bacterium | reverse complement strand
GTTGTGCGTCCCTTCGCGCTGGACGAGACGGAGTTGAAAAACGCGCCGCAGGGCTTTAAGGCGGTAAAAATGACGGGCAAGGGCAACGAATCGCTCTCTTTTGCGCTGGCTGTTTCCGCCTTGGACTGCACAGGCTGCGGCTCTTGCGTCAACGAGTGTCCGGCTAAAACAAAAGCGCTGGAGATGCTGCCTATCGAAAAGGCACAGGAAGGTCAGCCGCATTACGATTACGCGTTTACCTCCGTTGCGGCGAAAAATACGGGCTTTGCCGTCGATACGGTTAAGGGCAGTCAGTTCAAAACGCCGCTGTTGGAGTTCCCCGGCGCGTGCGCGGGCTGCGGCGAAACGCCGTATGCCAAGCTTGTCACGCAGCTTTTCGGCGAGCGTATGTTCATCGCCAACGCGACGGGTTGCTCATCGATATGGGCAGGCTCCGCGCCCTCGACGCCGTACACGGTGAACAAGAACGGACGCGGTCCCGCGTGGTCAAATTCGCTGTTTGAGGACAACGCGGAATTTGGGCTTGGTATGGCGACGGCAATAAAGCAGCGCCGCGAACGGCTGATTGCGAATGTAGAGGCGTTTTTAGAGCGCCAGCGGGCAAGCGAGCATAAATCACCCGTCACACCCGCGTTGGAAAAATGGCTTGCCATCAAGGATGACGGCGAAGCGTCGCTCGCCTTTGCAGACGAGCTGAAAGAAGCGTTGGAATACGCGACGACGTTCACGGACGAAGAGCGCGACGGCTTTAAGGCACACGCGCCGGAATTTTTTGAGCAGGTGTGGGACAAAGAGCTTGACCGGTGCGATTGCGACACGTGCCGCGCGGCGCGTGAGATACTGACCGACAGCGACCTGTTCGCCAAGCCGAGCTTTTGGTGCTTCGGCGGGGACGGCTGGGCGTATGACATCGGATATGGCGGACTGGATCACGTCTTGGCGTCGGGCGAGAACGTGAACATTCTCGTGTTTGATACGGAGGTATACTCCAACACGGGCGGTCAGGCGTCAAAAGCAACGCCGACGGGGGCGGTTGCCCAATTCGCGGCGGCGGGCAAGAACGTGAAGAAAAAGGATCTGGCGCAGATTGCAATGTCCTATGGCTATGTATATGTCGCGCAAATCGCGATGGGTGCGGACTATAATCAAACGTTGAAGGCATTTATCGAGGCGGAGAGCTATGACGGACCCAGCCTTATCATCGCATACGCGCCCTGCATAAATCACGGCGTTGGTATCGGTATGGGGCATAGCATGAAGGAAACGAAAAACGCGGTGGACGCCGGTTATTGGAATATGCTGCGCTATGACCCGCGTCTTGTGGCGGAGGGAAAAAATCCCTTGGCGCTTGACAGCCGCGAGCCTACCTCCAGCTATCGCGACTTCATAATGGGCGAGGTGCGATATTCATCCTTAGCGCGCAGCTTCCCCGAACGCGCGGAGGCGCTGTTTGAAAAAGCGGAACGCGACGCGAAGGAGCGTTACGACTCCCTTCTGCGCCGAAGGGACAGCAATTAACGCCTGTAATCAGCGTGAATTTAACGTCGGCAATATTTTTGCGAAAAAAGTGTTGACAAGCAACGCGCGACGATGTATTATACACATCGTCGGCGTGGACGATTAGCTCAGCTGGTAGAGCATCCGCTTGACGTGCGGAGGGTCAGCGGTTCAAGTCCGTTATCGTCCACCACGCATCCATACTTACCGCCCCGCTTATTGCGGGGCGGTGGGGTATGCGGGATTAGTTCAGTGGTAGAATGTCAGCTTCCCAAGCTGAAAATGCGGGTTCGATTCCCGTATCCCGCTCCATATGTATAAGGCATTATTATTGCATATAGATCGATTTTTATCGGACGCGGAGTATGGCGACGCGCTGTCCCGGGCATCGCCGGGGAAGCGGGTGCGTCTTGGTCGGCTGCGCGGACATGCCGCCAAGCAGCGGGCGCTATTGGGCGAGCTTTTGGCGCGCGCCGCGCTGACGCGATGGCTTAGAACCCCGGCGGACGAAATCATAATAAAAACGGACGAGCGCGGCAAGCCGTATTTGCCGGACTTCCCGGAGGCGCATTTTAACGTGTCACATTCCGGGCGATATGTCGCCGTGGCGACGGATACCGAGCCTATCGGCATTGATGTTGAAGAAATCAGACCCGTAAAATTAAGTGTGGCGGATCGTGAATTCGCCCCGGCGGAGCGCGCCTATGTTTTCAGCAAAACAACGCATCAAGACAGGGTTCATGCCCTTTTTGATATCTGGACGCGCAAAGAGGCGTATGTTAAGCGCGAGGGCGGCGGGATAGGTGTTGGCTTTCGCAGCCTCGATACGCTGAATATGCAGGGCGTGTATTTTCACGAAATATCCATCGTTTCGGGCGTAACGGGTCACGTGTGTTCAAGCACTCGGAAGGCGCCGGTTATTTCAAAGCTTTCGATATTTGATATGTTTGAGATGTACAGCTCAAACAAGCGCGGATTTCGGATAGAAGACACATAAAATAAAGATTGACAGCAAAGCCATTGCCGTGGTAACATAGCATCACGCCGGTGTGGCGGAACAGGCAGACGCCCGGGACTTAAAATCCCGTGAGGGCAACCTCGTACCGGTTCGACCCCGGTCACCGGCACCATATCAACAGGCGGCGTACCCGCCGTGCGGAAAGGAATGAAGGCAAGCGATGAATGCAACTATAGAGTCTTATCCCGTTACAGAGCGCATATCGCGTATGCGCGAGCTGATACGCGATCGTGTTATTCAAACGGATGCGGAAATGGCGGTGATAATCACAGACTGCTTTAAGCGGAACGAAAATTTGATTCCGACGCTGAAGCGTCCGCGCGCTCTGCTTGACGTGTGCGAGAAAATGACTGTGCGCGTTGAGGATTTTGAAATGCTTGTGGGCAACACAAGCAAAAACTTTTGCGGCGCAGGCTCTAACCCTGATTGGGGCGGCGCGGATACAATTCCTTGGCTTGTGGACAGCGGAAGCTGGACACTGCGCGATGACGGGCTGTATCACAATCCCGATGAGGAAGAGCTGCGTATGTCCGTCGCGCCGGAGGATGTTGCCGCTTTCCGCGAAATTGCCCCGTATTGGCAGGGTAAAACGTATAACGACGTCGCCGCCGCGTGGCAGCCGCAGGGCTATGAGGAGCTTGCCGGAATGAACGTCTCGGCGACAAAGGTCGGCGCTCCGCTGCTTATGATGCCCAGCGGACACCTTACGCCGGGCTTTCCGAAAATCATAAACCGCGGCTATGCCGATATACGCCGCGAGGCGCAGGCTTGGCTTGACGGACACATAAACAACCTTATGGGCGACGACGCGCAAAAGGTGATGTTTTACACCGCGGTGGTGACAAGTTGCGACGCCGCGACGATTCTTTTGAAGCGATACAGCGCGAAATGCCTTGAAAAAGCGGGGGAGTGCGGCGACGAAGCGCGCCGCGCGGAGCTGTTATCAATGGCGGACAGCCTTGCGCACATCAGCGAAAATCCTTGCCGCAGCTTCCGTGAGGCGTGTCAGGCGGCGCTGATGTATCAATATCTGCTGCGCTTGGCGTTCATCGGGGACATCGGCTCGTTCGGGCGCGTCGACCAATACACATGGCAATTCTTAAAGCGCGACCTTGAAGAGGGCAAGCTGACAATGGCGCAGGCGCAAGAGATTTTAGACTGCTTTTATTTGAAAATAAATTCGATGTACGGCGGTGGCGCGGGCGGCGGCGATCTTGTTAAAATTATCGGCATCGGCAACACGTATCTGCACAACACCGTCGGCGGGGTTGACCCCAAAACGGGCGAGGACGCGTCCAATCCCGTGACATATATGGTGCTGCAGAGCATCGCGCGGCTCAGTCTGCACGATCCGACGGTGTCGTTGCGCGTAAACAAAAACACCCCGCCGGATTTATGGGCGCTTGCGATAGAGACAAGTACAAAGGTCGGCGGGCTGCCGCTCTTGCAAAATGACGACGTGATTATACCAGGCATTATGCAGGAATTAGGCTTTAGCTTAGAGGACGCGCGGGACTATGCCATCATCGGATGTCAAGAGATTACAGGCTCCGGCAACGATTATTCCGCGGCAAACGGCATCGCGCCGCCGCATGCGTCAATCCACTATTCCGCGCTGCTCGCAACAGCCCTAAACGACGGCAAGAATCCAATGAACGGCGAGCAAAGCTCTATTCACACGGGCTTTTTATACGATATGCGCAGCTTTGACGAGGTAAAAGAGGCGTGGCGCAAGCTGGCGCGGTATTATCTGAAGGCGCAGGTCAGCTTAAACAACTATTTAGAATATCTCGTGCAATATCACACGCCGCAAGCCATTCTTTCGCTGTCGGTGGACGGCTGTATGGAAAAGGGCATAGACTGCACGGCGGGCGGCGCGAAGTATAATTCCTATGGCGGCACAGCCACGGGATTAGCTACCGTAGCGGATTCCCTGACGGCTATCAAGTACATGGTGTTTGATAAAAAGCTCTGCTCGGCGCGAGAGCTTTATGACGCCGTTATGGCAAATTGGGAGGGATATGAACCCTTGCGCCAGCAGATAATCAACGAGGTGCCGCATTTCGGCAACGCCGACCCGTATGCCGATGAGCAGATGACGTGGGTTATCAACACGTACTACGAAGCGTGCTGTGAGTGCTATTCCTCACGCACACGGCGGTTTAAGGCGGGACTTTATGGCGCTGCCGACCACGTGGGGCAGGGCTATACGACGTGGGCGACGCCGGACGGCAGACTTGCAGGGACGCCGATTGCCGACGCCGCAAGTCCCGTGCAAAGCCGCGATGTAAACGGTCCGACGGCGGTGTTCAGCTCCAGTCTTTGCTATGACCACACGAGGTTTATGGACGGCGTGTGTCTCAATATTCGCATCCACCCGACGGCGATTTCGCGCGCCGACGGTATGGAGAAGCTGCGCGATATGGTTCGCGCGTATATGGACAGCGGCGGGGCGGAGGCGCAGTTCAACGTCGTCTCCACAGAGAAGCTCCGCGCGGCACAGGCAAAGCCCGACGAATACCGCAACCTTGTGGTTCGCATCGCGGGCTACTCGGCATACTTCGTAGAGCTGACGCAGGATTGCCAAAACGACCTCATCAGCCGCACGGAGAATTCTTTCTAACACGTAAGCGAAGTCGCGATTTTATCGCGACAAGCGATAATCATCACGTCGCGGGGTATCCGCGATGAAAAAACTGGAGGAAAACAAACAATGGCAGTAGGTAAATTCGACCCCAAGGAGCTTGAGTACATCGAGACTCCCGGATTCGGAGGCTTCCCGATGAAGTCTCTGAACTATCCGCTGAACAAGCACGACCACGGTGTGACGACATTTCAGCGGGAACCATGGTGGCAGATGATGCAGGCAACGGACGCGCAGATTTTTTCGCCCTCTGTGGTTCCGGACAACATCGCCCGCGCGTTCTGCTTTGAGGGCGGCGCTCCGCGTGCCGCGCAGGACAAGGACATAAACCCCGATATGTTCGGCGTGGAATGGGAATATGTCGCTCAGGTGCAAGGCTCTATGGTGCGTCCGGGCAAGCCGTTTCTGGAGGACATTGAGGAATGGTATGACAAAATTGTCTGGCCGGACATCGACAAATGGGATTGGGCAGGCTCCGCCGAGCGCAACAACGGCACCTTCCTGCAGCCCACGGCATTTAATCAGATGTGGTTCCAAACCGGCTGGTATGAGCGCCTTATCTCGCTGCTGGACTTTGAAAATGCCGTTCTTGCGGTGTTTGACGAGGATTCGCAGGAGCATGTCCATAAGTTTTTTGACAAGCTGACGGATTTATATATCCGCATCTTTGAAAAGGTGATTACGACATTCCCGGACGTTCACGCGTTCTTTATCCATGACGACTGGGGCAGCCAAAAGGCGCCGTTCTTCTCTCCCGACGTCGCGGAAGAAATGATTGTACCGTATATGAAGCGCGTGACGGATTATCTGCACTCAAAGGGTAAGTTCTGCGAGTTGCACTCCTGCGGCAACAACTATAAGCAGGTGCCGAATTACATCAAAGCCGGTTGGGACGCTTGGGCGCCGCAGCTGATGAACGACAGCTATAAAATTTATGACGATTTCGGCGACAAACTGCTGATTGCAACCTTCCCGCAGAACATTCCGGATTCTGTTATGGCAAAAACCACCACGGAAGAGCGCGGAACAGCGTTTGCGGCGCTTCCGGAGGACGAGCAGAGGCGCATAGCCCGCGAATTCGCTGACCGCGTGTGCGTAAAGGGCAAGCCGAGCTTCTACAACTTCTATGCGGCGCACTTTTTAACGCCTGCCTTCCGCGAGGAGCTTTATATCCGTTCACGGGAGAACTACAGCAAATAATGAGCTTTGAATATGACCTTGAACGCGTCCGCGCATTTTTCGCGGGGGATCGCTTTGCGGCTCTCGCGGGGGCGTCCGTGGACTCTGTGACGGATGACGAGGTTGTTTGTTCGCTTGAAATTGCGGACAAGCATCGCAACGCGATGGGCGCGGTTCAGGGCGGGGCGATATTCACGCTGGCGGATTTATGCTTTGCTGTTCACTGCACTCAGGCGCTTTTGCGCGGTGAGGATGTCGGCGGTACCGTCGGGCAGTCCTGCTCTATTTCGTATCTTAAAGCGCCGCGCGGGACAAAACTCATCGCAAGCTCCCGCCGCCTTTCCGCCGGCAGAACGATGTCCGTATACGGCGTATCCGTATCGGATGATTTGGGCAACGCCGTTGCGGAGATGATTTGCAACGGATTTGCAACCGCGAAGCGTCCCGAGGCGCGATGAAGCTATTTTTTACGAAATCCCGCTAAAACGCTTGACAAGGCTTGTTTATAAATGATATTCTAACAGTACATTAAAATATATCAGCAGGAGGTTTCACAATGACAAAGAAAGAACTGTTTATGTCCGCGCTTCGCAATGACCAACCCCCCAAGTTTATGGGGCACGCATTCGACGCTTTCCCGCAAGAGGTTGTGTTCGGTCCCGCCGGTCCGGAGGTGCTTTTCCACGCGGTAATTGACCCTATCACCAATTGGGACATACTGCAATTTTCCGGTGAGAAATATAAGGACCTTTGGGGCGTAACACACCGCTACATCGTGGGGGAGGATCCCGGCATCATCCCGCTTACCGATGCAAGCAATCAGGTAATACAGGATATGGAGCATTGGCGCGACTATGTCAAGTTCCCGGAAATCCCGAAGGATCTTGATTGGGGTCCCGCTCAGGCGCAGTGCAAGGCGGCGCACGACCGCGGCGAGCTTGTTATGGTTCCGATGTTCCGCGGGCTGTTTGAGCGTCTGCACAGTCTGCGCGCGTTCGAGTTCGTTATGGAGGATTTAATGCTCTATCCCGACGAGTGCGAGGAGTTCTTCGACGCGTATCTCGACTGGAAGCTTGAGTGCTTAAAGCTGCTGTGCGACAACCTCGATTTTGACGTTCTGCACAGCCATGACGACCTTGGCGCGAAGGAAAAGCTGTTCTTCTCACCGCAGATATTCCGCGATATGCTAAAGCCGCGTTATAAGAAGCTGTATGCCTACGCCAAAAGCCGCGGCAAGCTCACGCAGCATCACTGCGACTGCTATATCGAGCCATTTGCGTGGGAGCTGGCGGAAGCCGATGTTGATATGTGGGAGGGTGCCCTTCCGACGAACGACATCATCAAGATTCAAAAGCAGCTTAACGAAAAGGGCTTGAATCTGCTGCTTATGGGTGGTCTGGAATCCGCGATAATCGACAACCCCGAGGCGACAGAGGAGGAAATCCGCGCAGAGGTACGCCGCGCTATCGATGCCTACGCGCCCGGCGGTCACTTCCTGCCCTGCATCGGCAGCATCAACTGCCTGTACGAGAAAAACGAGATCATCGTCGTTGATGAGATGAACAAGTACGGCGCGGAGTGGGTCGCCAAGCAGAAATAAAATAAACACAGCCACGCAATAACAATCCCGCGGCGGATACGTCCAAAACGATCCGTCGCGGGATTTGTTTATGAACAATTTGTGAATTTTTCGATTTTCTCTTGAAAACTTATAAAACATATGATAATATATGTATATGAAAGGCAGGCGGGAGCCGCCGCCAACAAAAAATTATAATAAACAAGGGAGTAATCAACATGAAAACCTACACAAAACTGACAGAGCTTATCGGCGGGACGCCGCTGCTGGAGCTGACGAACCACTCTAAAAAGCTCGGGCTGGGCGCAAGGCTTTTCGGCAAGCTGGAGTATTTTAATCCCGCAGGCTCGGTGAAGGATCGCATCGCGAAGGCAATGATTGAGGACGCAGAGGAAAAGGGAAAGCTGAAAGCCGGGTCGGTGATAATTGAGCCGACAAGCGGCAACACAGGTATCGGGCTTGCCGCCGTGGCTGCCTCGCGCGGGTATCGCGTCATACTGACGATGCCGGAAACGATGAGCGTGGAGCGCCGCAGTCTGTTAAAGGCATATGGCGCGGAGCTTGTTTTGACAGACGGGGCTAAGGGTATGAAGGGCGCTATCGACAAGGCGCATGAGCTGGCGGAGGAAATCCCGGGCGGATTTATCCCGTCGCAGTTCACCAACCCCGCGAATCCCGCGGTTCACAGGGCGACCACGGGACCCGAGATATGGAGCGACACGGACGGAAAAGTTGATATTCTTGTCGGCGGCGTCGGCACAGGCGGAACCATCACCGGCGCGGGCGAATACTTAAAGGCGCAAAACCCGAGAATCAAGGTTGTGGCTGTGGAGCCGTCCTCCTCGCCGGTGCTGTCCATTGGCACAGCGGGCGCGCACAAAATTCAAGGCATCGGCGCGGGCTTTGTACCCGACGTGCTGAACACCTCGATTTATGATGAAATTATCACGGTGACGAATGAGGAAGCCTTTGAAACGGGACGCGCACTTGCGCGCTCAGAGGGGCTGCTTGTGGGGATTTCCTCCGGCGCGGCTGTATACGCGGCGGCGCAGCTGGCAGCGCGCGCGGCGAACGCGGGAAAAATCATCGTCGCGATTCTGCCGGACACAGGCGAGCGCTATCTATCCACGCCAATGTTTGCGGAATAGCCGCGGGCGGGACTGTGAGCAATCCCAAATCAGATTAAGCTCTAACCCTCGGCGGGGGTGGGCGGTGCGCGCCTAACAACGGCTTTTGTTTTCCATCTGCCGGTGCTGAAATATATGCAGGTGGTCAGCACGTTTAAGCCGAAGGCGATAATCATCGAAAGGAAGATTGAACTCGGCGCGCCGTTCGGATATTCCGCCGACTTGCTGAGGTTCACCATAATCACGGTGAGCGGTATTCTGACGACGATGTTCGTGGCAATCATAATCCACAGCTGCGCCAGAGTATCGCCCGCCCCGCGCATAACCCCGCCTATCGTGTTCGCGATAGCCATCAGGAAATAACCGAACACCATTATGCGCTGCATCTGATAACCGACCTCAACGATTTTATCAATGCGGGCGGTTATATAGGTCTCTATCGTTTCAAAGCCCATCGTGCGGATAAAATCAATGGAGGACGCAAAGCCGTTGAGCTGCGCCTCGTCGAGAATGGACGCCTCTGTTTCGTTGATGAACATCATCATAAGGTCGCGCCCGAAGAACCAGATGACCACAAACACGATAAGCGTGATGGATAGCGCCATCGTGAGGCAAATTTTCACGCCCTTGGATACGCGGTCAAGCTTTCCCGCACCGATGTTTTGTCCCGTGAACGTGGACGCCGCCTGATTAAAGGTCTGCGCCGGCATCATCGCGAAGCCGTCAATGCGCATCACGGCGGTGTTCACCGCCACGAAAATTGCGCCGTTGAACAAAACCTCTCCCGCCGCGCCCGTGCCGAATGGTATAAGAATCGAATTTATTATGCTCTGCACGAACACAAAGCTCATGGACATAATCATCTGTTGAAGTCCGCTCGGGATTCCGATGCGGACAATTGTTTTTACGATTTGCTTGTCAAGCTTCATCGTGCTGCGGTTTACCTCCGCGATGTGCTTCATACGAAGCAGGCGGGCAAGGCAAATTACAGCGGAAAGTGTTTGCGCGATAATCGTCGCCCACGCCGCGCCGGCTACGCCCCAGCCCAAGCCGAACGAAAGCTGATCGGGCGTTGCCACCATCCAGATATCAAGGAAGATATTAAGTATCGTTGTTCCGAACAGCACAAGCAGCGGAAACGTCGCGTCCCCGAAGCCGCGCAGGATACCGCCGAGAATATTGTAAAAACCCATCCCGACAAATCCGAGGAACATAATCATCAAATATGCCTTGGCGTTCTCAAACACCTCCGGCGGGCAAGAGGTGATGCGCAGAATCCAATCTGACAACGAAAGTCCCAAAATAGTAGCCAGCACCGTAGCTATTAGAATAAGCAGCAGGGAATTGCCCACCGTTTTCGAGAGGTTTTCTTTGTCCTTAGCGCCGAAATATTGCGACACCATCACGCTGACGCCCGTGCCTACCGTCATAAAGAACACGGCAAACATAAATTGAATCGGCATCGAAACGCCGATTGCGGACAGTCCGTTCGGACCGGAGAATTGCCCCACCACGATGCTGTCAACCGTGTTATATGTCAGTTGCAGCACATTTCCGAGCAGTAGCGGCACTATAAACAGGAGAATCGACCGTATCGGTCTGCCCACCGTCATATCCTGAGCGCCGAAAATGGATTTTATTTTCTTGAGCATTAAATATCTACCTCTAAACCTTTCAAGTCATCTGAATGATTCTATCACGCCGCGGCGAAAATTACAATTGAAATACTGAATATGCTTTCAGCCGATGTAACGGGCATTCTTGTACTTATTCACCAAGAGGGTTCCCGCCTAGATATTCAAGCAGCGCCGCGTAGTCCTGCGGCGTATCCATATCAAGCAGCACGCCGGGGTCGGCAACGGGCAAATCTGCGCCGGGATAGCGTGAAAGGCAGCTCTTCGCGCCGCCCTCTCCGCTGTATTCCAATAGCGGCGCGGCAAGCGCGCGCGGGATTATCGGCGGATGCCCGCGCCGCGCGTCGAATGTGGGAAAAATGGCGGTTTCGTCGCCGCTTTCAAAGGCTTGCATCAAGGCGACAAGCGTTTCGGGGCGCACGGCGCAGCAATCGCCGGGCAGCAGGAAAAACGCCCGCGTCGCGTCCGGCAGCGCCGACACACCGGTTTGCACGGAGGATAGCATACCGCGGTCGTATCCCGCGTTTTCCGCAATGACAGCGCCGGAGCCGTCAAGCGCACTTACGATTTCGCCCGCGCGATGACCCGTAACCACAATAGGCGACGCGCCCACTTTTTTTACAATTTCGACAACGCGCCGAATCGCCGGGACGCCCATAACGGGCAGCAGCGGCTTTAACGTCCCCATGCGCGAGGAATACCCCGCCGCAAGAATAACCGCGGAGTAATTGTTATGGGTCATACCCCCACATTTCTCCATTCCGATTTTCAACTCCCGATTGAGTCTGTGCCCAGTTTTTCTGCGGCTATTATACCACAGCAGGGCGGAGAAGTCATCAGATTTACAAAATTGCTTGCCCGCGGGGGCATAGTATGGTAAAGTATAGCCGGGAATGGTAGCAAAGGATGGCAAGAAAGGACGGCAAGAAAGGATGGAATCTAAATATGCCTGAAAAAACAAAAGTAAAAAGACGCCGGGGCGACCGCCGCGACGGACGTTGGATACGCACGCTTGACCCATACAGCCTTGTGCCGTCGTATGTTATGGTCAAGAGAAACGACGCCTGCAACTATTTTTTCGATAAAATAGAGGTCACGGAAATTGACCGCTATCTGCGAAAAAAGCGCGCGGACGGTATGACGGGGCTGGGTATGCTGCACCTTGTCGCGGCGGCGTATGTGCGAATGGCGGCGCGGTATCCACGGGTAAATCGATTTGTATCGGGGCAGCGGGTGTATGCGCGACACGGCGTTGAGCTTGTTATGACCGTGAGATCAGATCTGAAAATCGAAGCCGCCGCCACGTCGATAAAAGTGAAGCTGGAGCTTACGGACACGATAAACGACGTTTTTACAAAGATAAATGCCGAAATCGAAAAAGTGAAGATGGGCGCATCCACAAACACGGACGCCGCGGCGGAAAAGCTTGTTCGGCTGCCGAGACTGCTGCTGAAATTCGCTGTATTTATGATGAATCTGCTGGATTATTTCGGGAAGCTGCCGCGCGCTCTGCTTGAAGCCAGTCCGTTCCACGGGTCGGTCATAATCACAGACCTTGGTTCAATCGGGCTGCCGCCGATTTTTCATCATCTGTACAATTTCGGCAATCTGCCGCTGTTTATATCGCTGGGAGCCAAGCGGCGCGAGCCGGAGCTGCAAAAGGACGGCAGCGTGATAGAACGCAAATATCTGGACTACACATTGGTGTCCGACGAAAGAACCGCCGACGGCTTTTATTTTTCGCAGGTATACCGCTATTTTCGCGCGATATTGCGAACGCCGGAGATGCTGGATAACCCGCCGGAAGAGGTTGTGTCCGACATTGATTAAATCAAATTGGAGGGGTGCCGCGTGAGAAAAAAGGCTCTGTTATTCATATCCGCCGCCGTACTCATCGCCGCCGTGGTTCTCGTCGTATTCCTCACGACCAAACGCGGGGACGGGGCGCGGCGCGGCGTCATTAAGCCGGACGGCTCGTCGCTGACATTGATAATCGACGCCGGGCACGGCGGGGAGGACGGCGGCGCCGTATCGCCCTCCGGATTGGTCGAAAGCGTTGTCAATCTTGACGTTGCGCGGCGGATAGAGCTGCTTGCGGCGTTTTTCGGCGTCACGACCGTTATGACGCGCGAGCGCGAGGACATTGATTATTCGGACAGCGCCGAGACAACGCGCGAGCGTAAAACGGAGGATCAAAGGGCGCGCCTTAAAATAATCAACAATACGCCGAACGCCGTGTTTCTCAGCATACATCAGAATATATTCGCGGACGAATCCCCATTCGGCGCCGAGGCGCTGTACGCGCCGACGGAGGGCAGCCGGGAGCTGGCGCTTGGACTGCAAGAGCTGTTTGTATCGTCGCTTGACCCCGAAAATCGACGCTCGGCGGCGCTGATTCAAGACACGATTTATCTGATGAACAATATTTCCTGCCCCGCCGTTTTGGTGGAGTGCGCGTTTCTTTCCAATCCAAAGGAGGAAGCGCTGCTGCGCACGGACGAATATAAATTAAAGCTCGCGACCGTTATAACCGCGGGGTATTTGCAAAACCGCGACGAGCTTTCGGGGATTTACGGCTTGGAGGTGTCGGCGTGAAGGCAAAAAAAGTGTTCTATTGTACGCAATGCGGTAACGAGCTTCATTCGTGGCAGGGGCAATGCCCCGCATGTAAGGAATGGAACACGATAGTGGAGGCTCCGGCGGAGTCAAAAAGCGCCGCGCGCGGCGGGGTACGTCGAGCGGGTCCCGCGCCGCGCGCCGCCGTGCGGAGCCTGCGGGAAATTGAATACGGTGACGAGGCTCGCGTTTCGACGGGTATGTCAGAGCTTGACCGCGTGCTGGGCGGCGGCGCCGTACCCGGCTCGTTGATTCTTGTCGGCGGCTCTCCGGGAATCGGAAAATCCACGCTGCTGTTGCAAATATGCGAATTTTTATCGCAGAACCGCCGCGTGCTGTATGTGTCGGGAGAGGAATCTGAGCGGCAGCTTAAAATGCGGGCGGAGCGCCTTGGTGTGAAAAGCGGCGGGATGTATCTGCTGACGGAAACGGACATCAATGAAATCATTGCCGCGGCGGAGGAAACAGCGCCGGATATTTTGATTGCGGACTCCATTCAAACGCTCTACAATCCCGATAACGCGTCCGCGCCGGGCGGCGTCGGTCAGGTTAAGGACTGCGCGATGAGCCTGCTGCGGCTGTCCAAATCCTCGGGGATAACCGTTTTTCTCGTCGGACACGTGAATAAAGAAGGCGCAATAGCCGGACCGATGGTGTTAGAGCATATGGTGGACTGCGTCTTGAATTTTGAAGGTGAGCCGCGGACAAGCTTCCGTATTCTACGCGCGCGAAAGAACCGCTTCGGCTCGACGAATGAAATCGGTGTGTTTGAGATGCGCGGGGAGGGATTGCGCGAGGTGAAAAACCCTTCTGAACAGCTGTTATCCGGTCGCCCGCACGACACGCCGGGGACGTGCGTAACCTGCGTAATGGAAGGCTCGCGCCCGATATTGGCGGAGATTCAAGCGCTCGTCGCGCCCAGCTCGTTGGGTGTGCCGCGCCGAAACGCCACCGGCATCGATTATAACCGCGCGATGATGCTGCTTGCCGTGCTTGAAAAACGCGGAGGCTTGCGCGTCGGGGCTTGCGATACTTACCTCAACGTCATCGGGGGGCTGGAGCTTGAGGAACCGGCCGCAGACCTTGCCACGGTGCTGGCTTTAGCCTCGGGATACCGCGATATTCCGATTGGCGACGATGTGGCGGCGATCGGAGAGGTCGGATTAACGGGTGAGCTGCGCGCCGTATCGCAAACGGAGCAGCGCGTGGCGGAGATTGCGCGGCTGGGCTTTCGGCGCTGTGTGCTGCCGCGCGGCGCCGTCGTTAAAGCACCGGACGGGTTGGAGCTTGTATACGCTAAAAATATCACGGAAGCGCTGGGACTGCTGAAATTTTAATCTGCGGATATAAAACCGCAAGGGGGGCGAAAAAATGACTTGGGACGAGCTTGAAGGCGCGTGTCAATCCT
>JAIRRO010000096.1 GCA_031255955.1 Oscillospiraceae bacterium | reverse complement strand
GGCATCTGCACCGTGGCAATCAGCAGAATCGTCCACATCGGAGCGCGCTTTAATCGGTCGATATTAAACATAATGTGATGAGCCTCCAATTTGACGTGCTTACGCACGGGGTACGCGGGAATTCGCTTGCCGCGAATGAATCGCGGCTGCGCTTAACGTGCTTACGCACGGAGAACGCACCTGCGGGTGCGGGGCGGCGCGCTTTCATTTTATCACTGCGGCGGGGGTTATGCAATATTTTTTGAATTTGCTATTGACAGCGCATAATAGATGGTTTATTATAAGGAGTATGTGAAGTTTGTCATGCTTATTAGTAAAATCTAACCGCGCGACAAATTTCAGCTTATCACAACGCGGTTCGGGCTGCATCCACGGGCAGTCCGGCTGACAAAAGATTCGGGAGCGCGATGACTATGCCGTTGACACTGGCGAAAGCAGGGGAAGAGAACATCATAAAAAAAATCGGGGGACCGCCGGACACGCGGCTGTTCCTTGAAAAGCTCGGCTTTGTGCCGGGCAGTCAGGTCACGGTTATCTCCAAGGTCGGCGGAAACGTCATCGTGAGCATCAAGGAGTCCCGCGTCGCGGTCAGCCGCGAGATGGCAAGCAAAATAATTATATAGCAAAGGAATGATGGAGAAAATGGCGACATTGAGGGAAGCCCGCCCCGGGGACGTTGTGCGCGTGGCGAAAATCACCGGAGGGGGGGCAATAAAACGAAGAATCATGGATATGGGGATTACGAAGGGCGTGGAGATTACAGTACGCAAGGTAGCGCCTCTCGGTGACCCGGTGGAAATCACCGTCAGAGGCTATGAGCTTTCACTGCGAAAAGCCGACGCCGAAAGCATTGAAACGGAATAAAAAAATGAAAGGAAGGATCACACAATGCCTGTAAGGATAGCTCTTGCGGGGAACCCGAACAGCGGAAAAACAACGCTTTTCAACGCGCTGACGGGTTCAAACCAATTCGTCGGCAACTGGCCGGGCGTCACCGTTGAAAAAAAGGAGGGACGTCTGCGCGGGGATAAGGATGTTCAAATCACCGACCTGCCGGGGATTTATTCGCTCTCCCCGTACACGCTGGAGGAGGTTGTCTCGCGTGATTATTTGCTTGACGAGCGTCCGGACGTAATTTTGAACATCGTTGACGGCACAAACCTTGAGCGCAATTTGTATCTCACAACGCAGCTTACGGAGCTGGGAATCCCCGTTGTCGTCGCCGTCAATATGATGGACTTGGTGGATCGGAGCGGCGACAAAATCAACCTTGACAAGCTGGCGGAGGAGCTGGGCTGCAAGGTCATCGGCATTTCGGCGCTGAAGGGCAAAAACGTAATGGAGGCTGCCCGTATGGCGGCGGGGCTTGCCGGCGCCGCGAAATCCGCACCGCGCCACAGCTTTTCCGGCACGGTGGAGCATGCCATAGCGCACATTGAGGAGGCTGTTTTGCACGGCTTACCGGAGGAAAATCAACGCTTTTTGGCAATCAAGCTCTTTGAGCGGGACGAAAAAATCATCGCAAAGCTTGCGATGCAGCCCTCCGCGTTGGAGCATATCGAGGGTGATATCAAGCGCTGCGAGGAGGAGCTGGGCGACGATTCCGAAAGCATAATCACCGCCGAGCGCTACACCTACATAGAAAGCATAATCAAGGGCTGCCGCAAGCTGAAAAACAAGGATAGGCTCACCATCTCCGATAAAATCGATAAAATTGTGACGAACAGAATCCTCGCGTTGCCGATTTTCGCGGCTGTGATGATAATCGTGTATTACGTTTCCGTCACCAGCGTCGGCGCCATAGCGACCGACTGGGCAAACGACGGCGTGTTCGGCGACGGCTGGCATCTTGCCGGCGGCGGCGCATATGAAGAAGCCGCGGGCGAATTTGAGACAGAGCAGATAAAAATTGAAGCGTTCCTCGCGGCTGCCGAGGAAGAAGGCATCGATATCGACGCCGTTTCCGAAGCGCTGGAGCTTGACGCCGAGGAATTTGACAGCGAGGCTGAGGCTGCCATCGCCTCCTTTATGACAGAGGCTGCCGCCGTTACGGCAGAGGCTGAAATTGAAAACGAGGACGGCGAAATTGAAGAGGTTCTCCCCGTGTCCGTCGGCGACTTTGCCGCGGCTGTGGACGCCGAGGAGCCCGACCCCGCCGACTTCGGCGTATGGGTGCCCGGCATACCGGTGCTTATCGGCAATCTATTAGAGGCTATAAACTGCGCGGACTGGCTGCAGGGGCTGATTCTGGACGGTATCGTCGCGGGTGTAGGCGCTGTTTTGGGCTTTGTGCCGCAGATGCTGATCCTCTTCATATTCCTGGCGTTTTTAGAGGCGTGCGGCTATATGGCGCGTATCGCGTTCATAATGGATAGAATTTTCCGTCGCTTCGGTCTGTCTGGCAAATCTTTTATTCCGATTCTTATCGGCACAGGCTGCGGCGTTCCCGGAATTATGGCGTCCCGCACGATAGAAAACGACCGCGACCGCAAGATGACTGTTATCACAACGACATTTATCCCCTGCGGCGCGAAGCTGCCGATTATCGCGCTTATTTCCGGCGCGCTGCTCGCAGACGCGTGGTGGGTTGCGCCCAGTACATATTTCATCGGAATCGCGGCGATAATCTGCTCCGGTATCATACTCAAAAAAACCCGCCTGTTCGCGGGCGACCCCGCTCCGTTCGTTATGGAGCTGCCGTCGTATCATATGCCCACCGTGCCGAATATTCTGCGCAGCATGTGGGAGCGCGGCTGGTCATTCATCAAAAAGGCGGGTACAATAATCCTGCTGGCAACAATTTTCGTGTGGTTCACCTCCAGCTTCGGCTGGGCGGACGGCTCGTTTGGCATGGTGGATATGTCAGACAGCATGCTGGCAAAGGCAGGCACCGCCGTCGCGTGGATATTCAGCCCGCTCGGCTGGGGTGATTGGAGATCGACCGTTGCCGCCGTCACGGGACTTATCGCAAAGGAAAACGTCGTCGGTACATTCGGCATACTCTATCGTCCTGACCTCGCGGAGGTGGCGGAGGACGGCGTTGAAATTTGGTCTGAGCTTTCGGCGTCAATGACCGTTCTTTCGGCGTATTCCTTCCTCGTGTTCAATCTGCTGTGCGCGCCGTGCTTTGCGGCGATGGGCGCGATTCGGCGCGAGATGAACAACGGCAAATGGTTCTGGACGGCAATCGGCTATCAATGCATACTCGCGTATATTGCCGCGCTGTGCATCTATCAGCTCGGTATGCTGTTTTCAGCGGGCGTCTTCGGCGTTGGAACGATTGTGGCGTTTATTCTCACCGCGCTGTTCCTGTGGCTGCTGTTCCGCCCCGCCGGTAAGGCTGTGCGCTCCGCAAGGGCACTCGCAGGACGGTCATAACATCTATGTTCGGATTTATTGCCGCGAATATCGGAACCATCGCCGCGGGCGCGGTGGTGCTGCTTATCGTCGCTCTTGCCGCCCGCAGGGTGGTTCGGCAGGCGCGCCGCGGCAGCGGCAGCTGCGACTGTGCCGAATGCGCGTGCGAGGGCTGCGGAAAGGCTCACGCGCGCAAAAGCGGCTGAAGCAGGAATCAATGACTTGACACAAAATCCCCCGCGGCAGGACAAAACTGCCGCGGGGGATTTGACTTTTTCCGCGCCTTGTGTTAGTATTAGTCAAACGGCACAGGCTAAAAATTACAACAGGAGAGGATACACAATGTCTGACAAAAACATTCCCTACAAAATTCATCTCACAGAGGACGAGCTGCCGAAGGCGTGGTATAACGTCCGCGCCGATATGAAAACGGATCACCGCCCGATACTTAACCCCGGCACGTTAAAGCCTATGAATCCCGAGGATCTGGCTCCGGTTTTCTGCGACGAGCTGGTGAAGCAGGAGCTGAACGACAAGGACAGATTTATCGAAATTCCGGCTCCCGTGCGCGATTTTTATAAGATGTATCGCCCCTCTCCCCTTGTGCGGGCATACTTTCTGGAAAAAGAGCTGGGCACCCCGGCGAAGATTTATTACAAATATGAGGGCGGGAACACATCGGGCAGCCACAAGCTCAATTCGGCGATTGCCCAGGCGTATTACGCGCACGCGCAAGGCTTAAAGGGCGTCACCACGGAAACCGGTGCCGGTCAGTGGGGCACAGCCCTCTCGATGGCGTGCGGATATTTCGGCTTGGACTGCCGCGTGTACATGGTTAAGGTCTCTGCCGAGCAAAAGCCTTATCGCAAGGCTGTTATGGAGACATACGGCGCAACCGTCACCCCGTCGCCGTCCAACACCACGCAGATTGGGCAGAAAATTCTGGCGGACGACCCGAACACAACGGGCAGCCTCGGCTGCGCCATCTCAGAGGCGGTGGAAGCCGCCGTTACATCCGAGGGGTATCGATATGTGCTGGGCAGTGTGCTTAATCAGGTGCTTATTCATCAGTCGATTATCGGGCTTGAGGCGAAGGCTGCCATGGAGAAATATTCGCAGTATCCCGATATCATCATCGGCTGCGCCGGTGGCGGCTCTAACCTCGGCGGCTTGATGGCGCCCTTTATGGCGGACAGGCTGACAGGGAAGGCTTCGCCGTATTTCATCGCCGTGGAGCCCGCGTCCTGCCCGTCGTTGACACGCGGCAAATTCGCTTATGACTTCTGCGACACCGGCAAGGTCACGCCGCTTGCGAAGATGTATACGCTGGGCTCATCCTTCATTCCGGCATCCAACCACGCCGGAGGGCTGCGTTATCACGGTATGAGTCCGATACTCTCTCAGTTGTATCACGACGGATATCTTGACGAGGCGCGCGCCGTCGGACAGATGAGCGTCTTTGAAGCAGCGAAGCTGTTCGCGCGCGTCGAAGGACTGCTGCCCGCGCCCGAATCCGCGCACGCCATCCGCGCCACGATAGACGAAGCCATAAAATGCCGCGAAACGGGCGAAGCGAAAACAATTCTGTTCGGACTCACCGGCACCGGCTATTTTGATATGTCGGCATATATGCAATTCAACAGCGGCGCAATGGAGGACTATATCCCCACGGACGCCGACCTGCAACGCGGCTTTGCCGGACTGCCAGATTGAGGCGGCGTGGAGTAATTGGACTCGCACGCTGCGGGATGAGCGGAGTGCGGCGGAGGCCGCAGTCGTCGCCGGCACCACGCCGTGTCGTGTCCCGCCTGCCGGCGAGGCGGTACTTTTCGGGCGGCGAAAAGTACCCAAAAGCCGCCGAGGGGCTGCTGCCCCTTCGG
>JAIRRO010000001.1 GCA_031255955.1 Oscillospiraceae bacterium | reverse complement strand
ACATCATCTGTTTGTCGTCTTTGATGCTGCTCTCCGAAACATATCGGCTATTATAGCAGAACGAGCGCAAAAACACAAGAAAAATGGAAAAAAACAAACCAAAAAAAGAGGCGTTTTGGATTTCCAAAACGCCCCTTTTCACATTGCCTTCCTATTCCCCCGTCTCGTCCTCCGCGTCCTCCCCCGCGTCCTCGAACGTGTCCGCGTCCTCCGCGTCCTCGCCGGAGGCGTCTCCGGCGCGCAGCTCCGCGATTTCCGCGTCGCGTTCTTTGATGCGCTCAAGCGTTGTTGTCACCTCGGTGCAGCTTTGTTCAAGCTCCGGCTCGGGATACAGCTTGTGGGATTCGTAGTACGCCTTGCCGATTTCCTGATAGATGCGTCGCAGCGCCGTTCTGTCGGAAGCGTTTTCAGCCTGCAGCTTCGCCTTTCTCGCGAGGATTTTCGTTTTTTCCTCCGCGCGCTTATACAGGTCTACTGAAACGTCGCCGATTACCTCCGCCGTCTCGCGGATTCTTTGCTTCAGATCCTCAAATGTTGCCATTGTCATGTACCTCCGTTTTTTGATTGTTTTTCCCTATATCAACCCCGGGCGTTTCCGTTTCCGGGGGTGTGGGTGTTTTATGCCGCGCGCGGTTTGCTGCGAGCGCCGCGCAGGATATCAGCGCCAGCGCCGCCGAGAGTATTTGCGATACGCGCAGGGCTGTGCCGGGGATATACAGGCTGTCTGTTCGCAGCCCCTCTATCATCGCTCTGCCGACGCCGTACCACAGCAAATACAGCAGAAATATTTCTCCGTCCCGCCGATGCTTGAATTTACGTGAAAACAAGTGCAGCAGCAGGAATCCGAGCGCGTTCCAGAGCGATTCATACAGAAACGTCGGGTGGACATATCTGAATTCTCCGGAGCCGGGGAAGGTTTCAAGTCCCATCCGCCACGGCAGGGCGGTTTCTGTGCCGTATGCCTCGCGGTTTAGGAAGTTGCCCCAGCGTCCTATCGATTGCCCGATTAAAAGTCCCAGCGCACCGGCGTCAAAGACGCGTGAGGGCTTCAGCTTTTTTATCAGGCTGTACACAGCGGCGGCAGCCGCCCCCAAGATTATCCCGCCGTACACCGCCAAGCCGCCGTCGCGGAAGCTGAGGATGTTCATCCATTTGCCCGCCCCGAAATATTCCGACGGATTAAACGCCACATAGTACAGCCGCGCGCCTATCAAGCCTCCGGCGATTGCGCAGATGAAGATGTTTATCACGTCGTCACGCGTCATTCCGAAGCTCTCACAGCGGCGGTACACGTAAAGCGCGGCGAGAATAAAGCCTATCGTGATAATCAGCCCATAGAAATATATCGTGAAGCCGAACACGGTGACGCCGCGCGGCGGATTTATCATAAAGGCGTCGCCGAACAGCGGCAGCTTGATAACGGGAGGCGTCATAGCGCGGCTGCCGTCTCCGCCGCTCTCGGCGAGACTATCGATAGCGCGAGGTTTTCAGGTTTCATATTCTCCGCGATGAAATCCAGCACCTCTGCAAGCTCCGTTTTGTTCATTGTATCGGCTGCCGTGAAATAGTCGTACCCCGCGAAATATGCGTCGGCGGCGCCCCAGCACGAGCGGGAGAAGGAATCCAGCGAGCGGACTATTCTGCCGTACTCGGCTTTTTTGATGCGCGTAAATAGCGCTTCCAGCTCCGGCTTTGCCTCCGGCGTCAGCACGCGGCGCAGCTCCGATTGAATTTCTGTCAGCACGCGGTCAGGATCCGGCGACGAGCCGCCGAACAGCGTGTAGGCTATGCCCGCCGTTGTTTCAAACGCGTCGATGAAATCGGGCTTTATCAGCCCTTCGGCATACAGCCGCAGATACAGCGGCGAGGATTTCCCCGCGACGAGGCTTGCCGCCAGCTCACCCACTATTTCGCGGCGCAGGCGTTCTTCTCCGCGCTTTGGTATCTCCGCCGACGCCCCTATCAAAAATTGCGGCTCCGAGACCTCCATTTGGGCGTCAACGCGAGTCCCCGCGGGCTCACGCTGCTCGGGCAAGCCATAGTCGCGCTCCGGCACGGCGCCGCGCGGAATATCCAGCACGCTGCCCGCGATTTCAAACACGCGTTCGGGGTCCACATCCCCCGCGACGACGAGGCACATATTGGACGGGTTGTAAAAGATTTTGTGGCAGCGATAAAGCGTTTCGTCGGTGATTTCCGCGATGGATTCGATGGTCCCCGCGACGCTGTACCGCGCCGGATTGTGCCGAAACAGCAGCTTCATCAAGCCGTAATAGACAACGTGGTCGGGGTCGTCCTCCGTCATGCGTATCTCCTGTCCGATGATGCCCTGCTCTTTCTCAACGCTCTCTTTTGTGAAATACGGAACAGAGACGAATTCCAGCAGGATTTTCAGGTTTTCTTCAAACTTTTCCGTGCTTTCAAAGTGATAAGCGGTGATGCCGCTGGAGGTGAAGGCGTTCGGCTGCGCGCCGTTGGCGGAGAGCGTCGTCAGGGCGTTGCCGTCCTCTGTGTCAAACATTTTATGCTCTAAAAAGTGCGCGACGCCCTCCGGCGTGTCTATCCATTCCCCGCCGAACTTAAAGCGTCTGTCCGCCCCGCCGTAATCGGTGGCGAAGAAGGCATAGGACTTGTGAAACCCGCTTTTTTTAATCACATACACGGGCATCCCGTTCGGGAGTCGGTCGCTGTAAACCTGCTCGCGTATCGCGTCATAGCCTTTATTTTTCATTTGCGCCCTCCTTTATGGCTTGACTGTCGCCGAGCCCTTCCATTAGATACACAGAGTCTAATATCACGTTGTTTGCGATTTCAATAACGGCGTCGCGGCTTACCGTTTCGGCGAGCGCCGCGAATTGCTCGGGGGTATATTCTATGCCGGCAATCGTCTGATCGAAGCATGCGCCCTCGATTCCGGACGGACTATCCAGCGCGGAAAGGCGGTTTGTCACCACGGCGCGCTTCGCCGACAGCAGCTCCCAATCCGATAAATCGCCGTGCTTTATCGCGTCCAGCTGCGACAGAATTTCGTCGTGCGCGCGGGTGAAATTCGTAAACTCCACGCCGGAGGATACCAGCATCACGCCCTTGTGCTTTTCGATGGACGAGCTGGCGTAATAGCACAGCGAGAGCTTTTCGCGCACATTCAAAAACAGCTTTGATGAGACGCTGCCGCCGAACGCGGCGTCAAACACCGACATCGCGGCATAATCCGGCGTGAGCATCGTATCCCCAAGGCGGAAGCCGAGCACCAGCTTGCCCTGCGTCACATCAAGCTGCTCAACGAAGCGGCGCGGCTCCGGCGCGGGCGGTGTGAGGAGTATTTTCGTCTCCGGCAGGCGCGGGGCGATTGAGCGCGGCAAGCCCGCAAGAGCGTCCCCGAGAGCCAACTCCACGCGGCGAGCCTCGGCGGAACCGCAGTAAAACGCCTCCACGCGTGAGGAATCCAGCAATCGTCTGTACTGCGCCGTCAGGGATTTTGCGGTTATCGCCTTCGCTTCGTTCTCCGTGCCGAGGACGTTGACGCCGAACGCCTCATCGGCGCACATATTTTTCAGCAGCGCGTCGCGGGAATAGGCGCGCTTGTCGTTGATTCCGGCGCGTATCTCATCTATCAGATTCGCGCGCTCGCTGTTTACGTACTCATCAAACAAAATGCCGCCGTGCGTGCGCGGAGAGAGCAGTATTTCGCCCAACAGCGCCGCCGTGCGCTCTAAAATCCGCTCGCCCGAGCCGGAGGGGACAAAGTCGTCGTCGATAAAATCCGCGTAGAAGCCGATGCATTGATACTCGCCCTTTTTGCGCAGAAAATATTCGACGCGCGCGCCGTAAAGCTCGTCAAGCGCCTTGGATATGGCGTCCATATCGGGATGCTCCGCGCTGCCGCGCCGCAACACCTGCGGAATAAGGGCGTTCGCCGCCGCCGTCTCGCGCCGCAGCGGCGTGATGAGATTCACGGAAATGCAGCTTGTTTTGAATTTGTCCGTGCCCACATATGTCAGACTTGTCCGCGGGGACAGGGCGATTTTCTTCATGTCCAGCAAAATTCACATACCTCCATAATTTTTTTGCATAAATATTTTTTGCACACTTAATTTCTTGCGTAACTCAAATTCTTACTTGTTGCGCGGTCAGTATATCATTTATTTTCCCGGCTGTTAATATAAATCTTGTTAATTTTCAATTAAATTTTTACGGAGCGTCGGGCGCGCGTTCTTCCAAGAGCTCGCAGAACGCCTCCGTTTCGCGGCGACTCATAAAATATCGGCGGAAAACGCCGTCCGACAGATAATTCGCCGTTGCGATAAGTCCCATTCCGATGTGGTGCGCCATATAAATCGGTACAAGCTTCGGCGTTTTTCCGACACGCCGCCGCGTGAAATCGACGGCGTCCATAAAGCCGTACCGCCCGAACGCGCCGAGCTTTTCAAGTCGGCGCAGGTTCGCCGTCGCGCCGCCGGGGTCAAGCTCAACAGCAAGCTGACCGGCATACGGGGCGATAACGGCGTCGCGCTCCATGCCGCGCCGCACGGCGATGCTCGCCGCGCCGTGGGCTTTGTATTTATAGCCGCCGCGCTCGTCATACTCAAAATACGCGCTTTCGGAGCTGCCCCACGGCGAGCGCCCCGCCGCCTTTTTATGCGCGTACACGCATACACTTGCCGCCGCGCGCAGCAGGGAGCGCTCGTAATACGGCAAAAACAGCATCGGCATCAGATATTCAAACATTGTTCCCGTCCACGACGCCATGCCACGCCGCCCGCCGACGCGAACGGCGGCGCGGGAGAGCGCGCGCCAATGCCGCACAGGCGCCTCCCCGCGCGCGATGGCGATAAAGCTCGTCAGCACGGTTTCTGACGCCATACGGTCATAAACGGCGGTTCCTCCGGCGCCGACCAAAAACAGCTGACGATTTTTATCATACAGCGCGGTGAAATCCATATCGCGATACAGCCGCGCGGCACGCTCGGCGAGAGGCTGCTCGCCGTATTCGATGAGCGCGCTCTCCAATGCGGCGAGGCAGACGGCGAAATTGCCGGAATCGACGGCGGATATAAATCTCGGCTGCGCCACACGCGCCGTCCTGACGTCATACCAGTTATATAAATGTCCGCGCCACTTGGGCAGGCGCTCCACAGAGCGGAGCATCGCGCCAATAAGCGCCGTCGCCGCGCGCTGATTTGTCAAACGAAGCTCCACGGCGGCGATGGGGGCAAGCAGGGCAAGCCCGATGTTCGTCGGCGAGGTTTGGCGCGCGGGCGTCCCGATATGCTCCTGAAAATTATCGGGCGGGAGGAAGTTATTCTCCGCGGTGATAAAATCCGTGAAATATCGATACGCCGCCCGAGCCGAGCGAAGCAATTACGCCCGCCGCCGCGCTGGCGGGCGCTTTATGCGCCTCCGCCGGCTCATCACGGTCGCGAATACGGGC
>JAIRRO010000067.1 GCA_031255955.1 Oscillospiraceae bacterium | reverse complement strand
CGCTCAGCATCGTCCAGCGGCTGAAACGCCTTCATATAAGAGATGTTGTCGCGCATTTGCTCAAGGTTGCTCATACCGGACAGCACCGTCACCACGCCCGGCAGGCTGGCGGCGAAGCGTATCGCCCACGAGGCATATGAAGCGGAGGAACCCGCCCCGTCGAACACAGCCTTGACGGTCGGCGCGGGACCCGCCAGCATACCGCCCTTAATCGGCTCCATAATGATAACCGGCTTTTTATGCTTCAGCCACGCCGTTTCATAGCACAGCCGCGACTGCACCGCGCCGGATTCCCAGTCCGCCCAGTTGATTTGAAGCTGAACAAATTCCGTCTCCGGATGCTTTGTCAGTACCTCGTCCAGCAGCTCGGCGTTGTCGTGGAATGAAAATCCCGCGTGCTTAATCAGTCCCTTTTCCTTCTGCTTCCACACGAAATTCCAGATGTCGTACTCATCAAACTTTGCCGTGCGCGTCGCCCCGATGTTGTGCAGCAGATAAAAATCGAAGTATTCCGCGCCCGTGCGTTCAAGTGAGGTGAACAGCATTTGCTGCGCCTGTTCCTTGTTCTCCGCGCCCGCCCACGCGGGCAGCTTTGTCGCCAGCTGAAATTTTTCGCGCGGATAGCGGGACACCAGAGCCTTTCCGGCTGCCTTTTCACTCTCTCCACCGATATAGCCGTATGCAGTATCGAAATAAGTGAAGCCCGCTTCCAAAAACTCGTCCGTCATCTGCTCAAATTGCTTGATATCGACGACGCCCTCCGGCTCCTGCGGCAGCCGCATAAGTCCGAATCCGAGTTTTTTAATGTCCTCTCCGAGGTGTGCCATAAAACATTTCTCCTTGTCGTATAAATTTTGTTTTGCTTAGTATTCGTGCGTTTTCAGTATCCCGTCGGCGACGGCGCGGCGCGTAATGCGCATATCCATCGCCTGTTTTTCAATGTATTTGTGCGCCTCCGGCTCTGTCATAGACAGGCGCGAGATTAAAATCAGCTTCGCGCGGTCGATTATCCTGATGTCCTCAATTTTCTGCTGAAGCTTCATATTCTCGCGCCGCATCATATTGAAGCGATTGTGCGCCGCGTTCGCCATACGCACGGCGCTCCAAAACGCGGCGCGGTTTATCGGCTTGGGCAGTGTGATGACGCCGCGCTCGGAAGCCCTGTCAGAGGCTTCCTCAAAAATTTCTGTGCGGACGATGAAGATAACCTCTCCGGAGAGCCTTTCGGATAGCCAATATGCCAGCGCTTCCCCCGTTTCGTCGGACAGGGGCGAGTTGATTATATACAAATCAAAATCAGCCGACGCCAGCGTCCGTCTTGCCTCTCCGGCTGTAGCGGCGGACGTAATCCGCCCGAAGGACGCGGGCGTCAAAAGCTCTGTAATCTGCGCTATCCCCTTTTTTGTACCCGATACAATCAGCGCGCTGTCCATCAACACCCATTGAGAACAATGCGTTCCATCTCCGTGTAGGGATTAGCGGACGGGGCGAAGCTATAGGTCTGCTCGCGCCTCTGCCCGCCTTTTTTACCGCCCTTTTCCGTGACTGCGGCTGTGATAAACAACACGCTTTCAGCAGTGCCGGGCAGCGGATTTTTCTCCAGCGAAGCAGTCAGTCCGTTTTGCGCCGCGACGACGCCCGCCACGGTTTTCAGCGTTTGAATAGCGTCCGCGCAGGTCAGGGCGTCGGCTTCCTTCAGCGAAATGGTGTTCTGCCCCGGTCCGTAGGCGTGGTGCGATGACGTCACCGTCACGGACATAACCTCAAGATATGAGCAAATATCGCGCCGGACGTTCTCCCCGCGGTCAAGCGGATATACATCAAGATACCCGCCGCTGTCAAACGGGATTTTAGTGGGGGTGCCCTCGTCATTCGTGCGGAACAGATAAAAATCGCACGACGCGCCCGCGGAAACCGCCTTACCGGCAGCCGCCGCTTTTTCCACGGCGCGGCGCAGGGACGCGCGCGCGTCATAGGGCATAATCTCCCCCGTCTCGTCCTTTATATCGCAGTAAAAGCGCACAACGCGCCCGTGCTGCGGACGCCACGGAAGAACCGCCAGCGTGGTCGGATCCGGGAATAATAGCGGCGTGCGCAATACCAGCGGAGCGTGTGCTTCCAGCGGAGCGCGTGATTCCGGCGGAGCGCGCAATTCCGATACCTCGCCGAACATTCTTCCGTCAAACGCAACGCCGCGCTCAAAGGCGCGTTGCAGCTCCTCCGGCGGAACAGAGATGTTTTTCGGCGTCCCCAAGGCGTCGCTGAATGTAAGACGCACGAATTTAACATCGTTATCGCGGTCGCGCACAAAGCGCAGAACCTCGTCTGTCGTGCTTGCCATCGGCAAACCTCCCGTAAAACTCAGAACAGTATTTGCAGGGGCATACGCTCGATCTTGGATGCGTCAATGCCGAAAATTTCTTCGCTGCACTTGTCGATTTCCTCAACCAGTACGGCATACGCGCCGGGGAAGGTTGAGCCCGGTCCGCCCTGCGTGATGCAGGGGATAAAGCCCTTTGTATCCTTGCTTGTGCAGAAGCGGCGCGCGGCTGCCGCGCAGTCCTCACGCGTCCAGCCGGAGAAGTCCATCCGCTTGTTATCGATGCCGCCCATAAAGGTAATCTGATCACCGTACTTTTTCACCAGCGAGGGGACGTCGTTGCTCTCCATGCAGCCCTGCCACACGTCAATGCCCATCTCGATCATATACGGCACAAGCGTCGCGGCATAGCTGTCCGCGTGGTGGAACACCAACTCCACACCGTGGTCGTGATAGTATTTATAAATCTGCTTGTAGGCGTCCACAAAATAGTCCGCAAACATTGACGGGCTGAGGAACGTGCTTTTTTCGCTGCCCCAGTCGTCGTGGTGGAAAATGGCGTCGGGCTTCAGATTTTTGCAAATGCCCTCCGCAAGCTCAAGCTCCCAATCGGTAAGCAGCTTGATGATATCGCCCATTTCGTCCTCGTTTAGCGCGTAATACTCCAGCGCCTGCGCCATACCGCACAGATGATGCGTCTGCTCAAAGAGTCCGGGGGCAACGAAGGTGGCTTTGTACGCCAAATTGCTGTCCACGGCGTCATACTGCGCCTTAAACACACCCCACTGCTCATCCGTGAACTTCAGAGACGGCGGCTTGACGTAATCGCGCCAGTGCTCGATGTCCTTAACGACGATTTTATCCGGTGTGTGAACCGGAAACCCGCCGGGGACGTTCTCCGGCCAAGAGTTTGTGACGCCCCAAGCGTTCACCACGTTCTCCTGTCCGCGCGCCGCCGACGGCGACGACATCATAAACGGATGAAACAGGAACGCGAGCGCCTCGAACTGGTTTACAAACCGGTCGGGCTGACCGCCCTTGATGGTTTGCAGCATATTTTGCTTCGGTGTTAACATTGTTTTCTCCCTCCAAAAAGTGAATGAAATGAATACTTGATTTTACATCACATCCCACCCGCTTGTCAAGATCGGATTTTGAAAAGACTTGCCGCGATTGTTATATTTTTATGAAAACACTTTTTAAGAGCAAAAAATACCAAGAAAATAGTGATAAATTATTGGTTGACGAAAAAAATGGGGCTTGATAAGATTAAGATAATGTGATATACTCCGAAGTAAGGAGTAGTCTATGAAAAACAAGTATGTGGAGCATTCAAAAATTTCGGAGGCGAAATTTCGGGAGATTGTCAAGTATTTCGCGGCAGATTTGACAGCAACATTAACGGCAGAGTTTACCGGAATCAGCCGCGTGACAATCAATCGTTACTACATGGAAATGCGAAAAATCATATACCGACAGCAATGCGAAATCGGTCGTATTGAGGTTGGCGAAGTCGAATGCGACGAGAGCTATTTCGGTCCCCGCAGAGTCAAAGGGAAACGAGGTCGCGGTGCAGGCGGGAAGACGATTGTTTTCGGTCTTTTCAAGCGTAACGGCAAGGTGTATACGCACATCGTGCCGAACGCCAAAGCCGATACACTGCTGCCGCTGATACGCGCTCACGCGGGAGAAGAAGTTATCGTAAACACAGATGGTTGGGCGAGTTACGATGGTTTGGTCGATATGGGCTACAAGAAACATTATCGTGTAAACCACGGTCAAAATGAGTTTGTTCGCGGAAATCAGCACGTCAACGGCATTGAGGGGTTTTGGGGCTTTGCGAAGCATCGGTTGGCGAAATTCTGCGGCGTGGATAAGGCGGTTTTCGACCTCTACCTGAAAGAATGCGAGTATCGTTTTAATCTGCGCGGAGGCGGCGACGTCTACCATGATTTGCTCCAACTCTTTCGTAAAAATCCGCTCTTCTCTGTCAGCGAAAAAAATGATTGACTTTCG
>JAIRRO010000063.1 GCA_031255955.1 Oscillospiraceae bacterium | reverse complement strand
TGAGAAAGAGTTTTGGGACTTTCTTGGTGGCAATGGCAGCTATGAGGAGCTGCTTGGATGCTTTGAGCGTGTAGGTATCGCTATGCGCGATGAAATTGACGAGTATTTTAAGCGGTTTTCTTAATATGGCTCGCGCTTACCCCCCCTGCGTTCCGAAGTCCGATAGGGGAGAGCGCTCCGCGGCTTGTCGGAGCGCTTCGCTTTCCACATGCGTGTAAATCTGCGTCGTGTTCAAATTTTCGTGTCCCAGCAGTTCCTGAAGCGTCCGCACATCCACGCCGTTTTTCAACATCAGCGTCGCCGCGGTGTGGCGCAGCTTGTGTGAGGAATATTTTGTTGCGTCCAGTCCAGCGATCAGCATATGCTTTTTTACAAGTCGGTGTATCGTCGAGCGCTCAATGCGACCGTGCTTTGCTGTGACAAACAGAGCGCGCTGGTCCTTTTCAATGTTTTTTCTTATTTGCAAGTATGCGTTTATCGCTGCGGCGCAGGCGTCATTCAGATATATTACGCGCTCCTTATCGCCCTTGCCGAGTACACGCAGCGAATCCTCTCGAATGTCGCTGAGATTCAGCCCCGCAAGCTCAGAGACGCGCAGCCCGCAGTTTAGAAACAGCGTCAAAATGCAGTAATCCCGCTCGCGATTCTTGCCGGAAACAGAGCCTAACAGCTGCTTGCTTTCTTCAAGCGTGAGATACCGCGGCAGGGTTTTCTTTTGCTTCGGCGGGTCAAGGTCTATAACGGGATTGTTTTCAAGCTGCTTCGTCTTGATGGTAAGGTATTTATAAAACGAGCGAATCGCCGCGATTTTACGCGCTCTTGACGCCGCCGTTAACCCGCGTTCACGCGTTAGGTACGTCAGGAATTCGTAAACATCGGAAAGCGTGATTGACTCGATGAGCTTCAAATCCACGTCCTTGATGGGCAGCTCGTCAAACACGGACGGTTCTGGCGCGTCGTTGTTTTTCGTCGCGGGATTTTTCCGGAGCTTCATAAAACGCAAAAATGTCCGCAGGTCAAGAAAATACTCGTCCACGGTTTTTTTCGAGTGACCCTTGATTGTCTCGTGATACGCCAGAAAATCCCGCAGGATTTCAGGCGACTGGGCTCTGTAATCCATAAGCGCCTCCTTTCCCCGTTTTTACCCCTCTTTTCGCAACAAAATTTTTATTTTGTTGCGTTGTTCCTGTGAGCGGCTCTGCCCGCCTATCTGCGGCAAACGCTTTTATTTATACTGCTTGTCCTGTGCATCGCATATCCCGCTCGCGTTGCTCGTCCTGTGCATTGCGTTCAACATCTCGCACCACCTGTCTTGGTTGCGTCGGTTGTTGATATCTGTCCGGATTCAACGCGCACCGCTTGGACGCCCCATAGTATACCACATTCCGCGCCGACGCGCCACCGTCCAACCGGCGGCAAATTTGCGCCTACCGCGCGCGAGAATTTTTAATCCGCTCGATTGACACCGCGTGACATACATTGTATAATAAGAACGCTCCAAGCAAATCAAAATTCAAGCAAATCAATATTAAGGAGGAAACATCAATGCACGACCACCCGTCCCACGCCCACGCGCACGACGACGCGCACGGCGCAGTAAAATCCCGCGAAGAAGCGGAAGCTCTCCTGCAATTCACCCTCCGCCATAACCGTTCCCACGAGGAGGAGCTGCACGACCTCGGTCACGCGCTTGAAGCCCTCGGACTCAGCGCCGCCGCCAACGAGGTCTGGTACAGCCTCGACGACTCAAAATGCGCAACGGAGCATATCGAGCGAGCGCTAGCCTCGCTCGGGAATTAAATCTCGAGCGCTAGCCTCGCTCGGAAATTAAATCGCGAGCGCTAGCCTCGCTCGGAAATTAAATTCCAAAAATCCGACTCCCCCGCCGTAATTCTCTCCCGCGCAGTATTTTTTCGTCAGGCGCGAAGGGCGCGCGTAGGCAGTACACCGGTACGGCAAGCGACGCCCGACAAAGCATCACGAAAAAAATACAAGCGGAGCTCGATGAAAGGAAAATCCTAAAATGTGCCTCTCAACTGCTTATTCCCGCGTCAAGTCCCCTGATACGATAATGGCGAAAAACATCACCCAAATCACCTTTGACGGGGACGAAATTATTCTTACCGATCTTATGGACGAGGAGCTGCGCGTGTCGGGCAAGCTCTCTCTGGTTGACCTTGTAAACGGTCTTGTAATCATCGACACAAATGACACATAAATGGAGGATTAGCCTATGTCATCAAATCCACTCGTTATCGCCGTCGCCGGTAAGGGCGGCACGGGAAAAACCACGGTCTGCGGGATGCTGATTCGCTATCTAGCGAAAAAGGGCAAACGTATCCTTGCTGTGGACGCCGACCCGAATTCCAACCTCAACGAGGTTCTCGGTATCGATTTGCCTATTTCTCTCGGCGATATACGCGAAACAATGGCTCAAAGAGAGCTGAACGGCGACCCCATCCCCGGCGGTATGACAAAGCAGGAATACGCCGAGTTTATGATGGGCGACGCCCTTACCGAGGAGGACGATTTTGACCTTCTTGTAATGGGAAGAACCCAGGGAGAGGGCTGCTATTGCTATGTAAACGGCGTTTTGAAAACGCAAATCACGCGCTATTCCGGCGCGTATGACGTCGTTGTCGCGGACAACGAAGCGGGCTTGGAGCATATCTCACGCGGTACGCTGCCGCATATCGACATCCTGCTGATGGTTTCTGATTCATCCCGCCGCGGGATTCAAGCCGTCGGGCGTGTGTCCCGTATGGTGAAGGATTTGAAGCTGAACCCGAAAACCGAGGGTGTTATCGTAAACCGCGCGCCGAACGGCGTCCCGGACGACGGTATTCTGGAGGAAATCAAGCTGCAAAACCTGACGCTGCTCGGTGTTCTGCCGCAGGACGATAACGTGTATAAATTCGACACAGCGGGGATGCCCTCCGCCGATGTTCCCGAGGACTCCCCTATCAAGCTTGCCCTGCAGCAAATTACAGACAAGCTCGGCATATAAAATCCGGGCAAAAATATAATTATCTTTCTTGAAGGAGGATCACAACAATGGGCGCACTCACAGATCTTATTTACAAAGGGGCAAATGCCGTGGCGGGTCTTACGGAAACCGCCGTAAACACCGCCGTGGAAAAGCACGGCTCCGACACTCCGCTCGCCTTCCCCGACACTGCCTATTTCCTGCCAACCATCTACGCCGCAACGGGCGTAAAGGTAAAATCGCTGGGCGACCTTGAGGCTTGCGTCGGCGTTCTCAAAAGTCTCATCACAAACAAGGACGAGCTGGGAGACGCGCTTAACGCAGGTCTCGCCACCGCTGTCGGCGCTGAAATTCTGCAAGCGATTGGCTATGTCGGCGGCGCCGCGCCGGACGATGGCGGGATTGGCTTTGTGCCGGATCCCATCATCCGCTCGCTCGGGGTTCCGCTGGTGACGGGCGATATTCCCGGCGTCGCCGTTGTGCTGGGCTCCGCCGCCGATCCGAAAACGGTGGCATATGTCGTCAAGGATTATCAGACAAAGGGCTTGCTCACCTTCCTTGTCGGCGATGTGATTGACCAGTGCGCCTCCGAGGGCGTGAAAATGGGTCTGGATTATCGCGTTGTGCCGCTGGGACACAGCATTACAGCCGTCACGCACGTTGTGACCGTCGCTATCCGCGCGGCACTTATTTTCGGAGCCGTGCAGCCGGGCGACCTTGCCGGACTGCTGGCTTACACCAAGGAGCGCGTCCCCGCCTTCGTGAACGCCTTCGGCGCTCTGGACGAAGTAACTGTCGCCGCCGGGGCGGGCGCTATCGCCCTCGGCTTCCCTGTCATCGTGGATTCCGACCTTGGGGATATTCAGGTTCCGGGTGCGCTTGTATCGGTGACTGACCACGCCGAAACGGCACGGACGTCTCTGGAGCTGCGCGGGATTAAGGTAAAAGCAAAGAATATTGATATCTGTATGGGCTTTGCCTCCGCGTTTGAAGGTGAAATTATCAAGAAAGCCGACACACAGGCGGAGTTTTACAGCGGGAACAACCACACCGTTGAGCTTGTCGTCCGCCGCGAGCTCGGGGAAATTGAGGACGGGAAAATCACGCTCATCGGACCCGATATCGATGGCGAGCCGCTTGTTGAGCTTCCCCTTGCGACGTATGTCGAGGTCGCCGGAACAAAGATGCAACCGGATTTTGAGCCTGTCATCGAGCGCAAAATTCACCACTGGTTCAACTATGTCGAGGGCGTAATGCACACCGGTCAGCGCAATTTGTTCCGTCTGCGCATCTCGCGCGACGCTTACGCCGCGGGCTTCCGTCTGCGCGACCTCGGAAAGGTCATCTACCACGAGATTATGGACGAATTTGACGCCGTGGCGGATAAATGCCAAATCACCCTTATCACCGAGCCCGATCGTGTGCGCGAGCTTCTTGAAAACGAAGCCATGCCCCGTTACCGCGCCCGCGACGAACGCCTTGACGCCATGACGGACGAAAGCGTGGACACGTTTTACACCTGTACGCTCTGTCAGAGCTTCGCGCCGAGTCACTGTTGCGTCGTGACGCCGGAGCGCCTCGGACTCTGCGGCGCGGTGTCGTGGCTTGACGCGAAAGCCACAAAGGAGCTGACCCCCACAGGACCCAACCAACCGATACTGAAAACAGGCGTCATCGACGAACGCCTCGGCGCATATGAATCCGTGAACACCTCTGTATTTGAAGCCACGCACGGCGCAGTCAGCAACGTCACGCTGTATTCGATTCTTGAGGACCCGATGACATCCTGCGGCTGCTTTGAATGTGTCTGCGGCATTATCCCCGAAGCCAAGGGCTTTTTCATCGTAAACCGCGAATACGCCGGTGGAACGCCGAGCGGGATGAGCTTCGGCGAGCTTGCCAGCATGACGGGCGGCGGCGTTCAAACGCCGGGCTTTATGGGACACGGACGGCACTTTATATCCTCAAAGAAATTCGCCTTCGCGGAAGGCGGCGCGCTCCGCATCGTCTGGATGCCGAAGGAACTGAAGGACGACGTCCGCGCGCGGCTCGACAAAACCACAAAAGAGCTGCACGGCATCGATAGCTTCACCGACAAGATTTGCGACGAAACGATTGCCACAGAGCTTGACGACGTGCTTGCCTATCTGGAATCGGTCGGACACCCCGCGCTGGCGCTTCCGGAAATAATGTAATTCATCCGCGTTGCGCGGTCGTCCCCGGAAGGAAAGGAAGTATAAGTAAAATGAAACTGAAAATTTTCGTATTTATTGTAAGGGTGCTGGTATTTATTTGCTTTTATTTTCTCAATATTAAAATAAAGAAAAGGAAGCGCGCGAATATTCATACTGAGGAGAGACACCAATAAATGACCGGTTATGAAATCACCTTTCGTCAGGAGGGCGGCGAGGACGTTGTTATATTCGCCGCCCACGGCGAAAACCTGCTCAGCCTTGCGCGAAAGGCGAATATCGCCATAGACGCGCCCTGCTCCGGCAACGGCTCGTGCGGGAAATGCCGTGTGCGGCTGCTTGAAGGCGAGGTATACTCCGCGATAACGCGCCATATCAACGATTATGATTATTACAACGGCTGGCGGCTTGCCTGCGTCTCTAAGGTCAGCGGGAAGGCGAAGCTATTAATCCCCGACATCGCCTCTGCGTATAAAAGCCGTCTGCGCGTTACGGATATGTCCTCCCCGCTGGAGATGAGCATCTTCACCGAACTGCAGGATTCTATGCACACCGCGGGGCTGAAGCTGCACAGCGGGTATTATTCCGCGCCGCTGGAGCTCGAGCCGCCCTCTTTGGAAAACACGATGCCGGATAACGAGCGCCTTGTGCGCGCCGTGCGCGACGCCACGGGCTTCACCGATGTTTCGATACGGTATTCCCTGCTGCGAAATCTGCCGGACATTCTGCGCGCCAATAACTTCAGGGTGCGCGTTATGGTAATGGAGGATCGCGGCGCTTCGCTGCGAATCCTTGATGTGTTTCCGTATGACGATGACGCGCCCATGTGCGGGCTGGCGATAGACATCGGCACCACAACGGTCTCCGCACTGCTTGTTGACCTTGAAACCGGTCGGATAATCGCGAAGGGCAGCTCCGGCAACGGGCAAATTCGCTATGGCGCGGACGTAATCAACCGCATCATCGAGCAGCAAAAGCCCGGCGGCGTGGAGCGGCTGCGTTATGCCGTAATCCACGAATCGCTGCTGCCGATAATCCACCGCCTCTGCGACGATTCCGGCATGAGTCCGGAGCGCATTTACCGCGCAACGGTCGCCGCGAACACGACGATGAATCATCTGCTGCTCGGCGTGAACGCCGCCAATATCAGGCTTGAGCCTTACATACCCGCGTTTTTTGAGACTGAGCCGCTTTTCAGCCGCGAGCTGGGCATAGACCTCTCCCCCGGCGCGAAGCTTTCACTTGCCCCGAACATCGGCTCATATGTCGGCGGGGACGTCACGGCGGGCGCGCTTGCCTCTATGATGTGGGCGTCGCCGGAGCTTACGCTCTTGGTTGACCTCGGCACGAATGGCGAGCTTGTGTTCGGCAACAACGAGTTTTTGATGGCTTGCGCCTGCTCCGCCGGACCCGCGTTTGAGGGCGGGGATATAAAATGCGGTATGCGCGCGACTGACGGCGCCATAGACGGCTGCCAAATCGACGCCGCGACGATGGAACCCACGCTTGCCGTTATCGGCGGTGAGGCTCCAGTCGGACTCTGCGGCTCCGGCATTATCGACGTGATAGCGGAGCTGTTCCGCACAAAAATCATCAACGGCAGGGGCAAATTCGTCCGCGAGGGCGAGCGCGTTATATATGACGCGGAATACGGCGGCGCGCGGTATATTATCGCGCATCCCGACGCCTCCGCCACGGGGCGCGAGATTTATATCGACGAAACGGATATCGATAATTTTATCCGCACAAAGGGTGCGATTTTCTCCGCCATAATGACGCTGACGGCTCCGCTCGGCTTCACACCGGAGGACATTTCGCGCGTGTTTGTCGCCGGAGGAATCGGCAGCGGAATAAATATAAAAAACGCGATACGCATCGGGATGTTCCCCGGACTTCCGGAGGAACGCTTCCGCTATATCGGCAATTCCTCGCTCTCGGGGGCATATGCTATATTAATGTCCTCGGGCGCGGCGTCAAAGCTCTCTGAGCTGGCGAAATCCATCACATACGTGGAGCTATCCACACAGGCGGGCTATATGGACGAATTTGTCGCGGCGTGCTTTCTGCCGCACACGGATTCATCCCTGTTCCCCGACGCGCAATAAACGGCGAGAGGAGGCGGCAAGATGTCGAAAAAGAAGAAGAAAAAACCTCAGCATATACAAGGCAAAACAGGCAATCTGAAAGCGAATCCGAAAATCGAACAGGAATTGAATCCGGAAATCGAGCCGGAATCGAAGCTTGAATTTAAACCGGACGAAAATCCGAAAACAGAAACCGAAATAACGCCGGAGCCGAAGCAGTCTGCAAATAAAACCCAATCGGACGCGCTTGAAGCGGCGCCACTGTCAGAAAATTCGGATTCATCGGATTCGTCGGATTCAATAAAATCAGTAAATTCGGCGTCAAAAAAAACTCAAAAGCCCCGCCGTCTCAATTACATTCGTCGGCTTGCGCTGATTGTCTGCCTCGGCGTGCTGATATTCTCCGGGTACAATCTTATCATAAATATTCTGGAATACAAGGAAGCCTCCGATTATTACGACAGCTTGGGCAGCACATTTCTCTCCACGCCAAACGGCTCAAATCCGCAGAACACCCCCACTCCCCCGCCGCTGCCCTCCGGCGACGGCGACACGCCTCCGCCTGACGACATCCCTCCCGACCCCGACGACCCGCAGCCGAGCTATGTGGAGGACTACGCGCCGGATATATGGCCTCTCGTGGATTTTGACGGGCTGCGCGATATAAATCCCGACACGGAAGCGTGGATTATCGGCGTCGGCACGAACATCAATTATCCCGTGGTACACAGCAGCGACAACACGGAATACCTCACAAAAATGTTTGACGGACGCACAAGCAAGGCGGGCGCGCTTTTCATAGATATGCGCAATTCCGTAGGCTTTTCCGACCGCAACACGATAATTTACGGGCATAATATGCGCAATCACAGTATGTTTTGGACTGTTACGCAATACCGCAGCCAGTCGTTTTATAACAACCACCCCACACTGCGCCTGATTACGGACAAGGGCAATTACGAAATTCAGCTTTACGCGGGCTTTGTCGCCGACGCCGCGGAATCCGGCGTTTGGCGCACGCAGTTTTCATCAGACCAAAACTATATGGACTGGGTGGATTCGCTTATCTCGCGCAGCTCCTTTAAGAGCTATGTTGAGGTCACACCCGCCGACAGAACAATAACGCTCTCCACCTGCACGTATGAATTTAACGACGCGCGCTATGTCGTGATGGGCAAGCTTGTCCCCGTGGGCGACACCCCCGTTGACCCGTGGAAGTCGTCAGGCAGCTCGCAGAGCGGGCAATCCGTACCGCCGCCTTTTGACGTCATCCCCGGCACAACAACACCGCCGACCGAAACAACGCAAGACTCCGACAATCTGCCCGACGGCGCAACAGACGCCGCCATAACCACCGACGACGAACAGCAACAGCATTCCGGCGTCCCCACCCCGTTTGACGCGCCGCCGTCTGAGGAAAGCAATGATTCTTCGGGTGAACCTGATGAAGACGATGAAGCTGGTGAACCGGACAGTATCGGTATCGATAATGGCGATAATGGCGATGACGACGCGCCCGGTGACTCGGAAGAAGCTGACCCCGCTGGCACGGGTGGCGCGGGTGGTGGAGCGCCGACGATTGCCCCACCGTTTGATTATATCCCTTAACTTTTCATTTCTTATATGCTTCTCCACGCCACCCTCCGGTGAGTTTTTTCAGCTCAAACAGCATATTCAACGCTTCTATCGGGGAGAGGGTGTCGAGATCCGCGGCGCGGAGCTTTTCCGCTATTTCGTCCGTTGCGGCGTCAAAGAGTGAGATTTGCGTGTCAGGCTCGTCGGCGATGCCCGGCGCGGCTGCCGATTCGGTTTCTGTCGGCGTGCCGGAGGTCAAGCCTGTCATAACCTCGCGCGCGCGGTCGATTACACCGCGCGGCAAGCCTGCGAGACGGGCGACATCGATGCCGTAGCTGTCGCGCGCGCCGCCGGGTGAGATTTTTCGCAGGAATATCAGCTCGCCGCCGCGCCGCCGCGCGGAGATGACATAGCATTTTATTCCGCGACATTCGCCCTCTGCTTCTGAAAGCTCGTGATAGTGCGTCGAAAACAGCGTTTTCGCGCGCAGCCGCACGGCGCAATGCTCTAATATGGCGCGGGCGATTGCCACGCCGTCATATGTGGAGGTGCCGCGCCCGATTTCATCAAATATCAAAAGGCTGCGGTTCGTGGCGTTTTTCAGGATTTCGGCTGTTTCGGTCATCTCAACCATAAACGTGGATTTCCCCGAAGCCAAGTCGTCCGACGCGCCGATTCGCGTGAATATTTTATCGACAATCCCAATGGACGCCGACGCCGCCGGTACAAACGAGCCCATCTGCGCCATCAGGACGATAAGCGCGGTCTGCCGCATATACGTTGATTTTCCCGCCATATTCGGACCTGTGACGACGGCGGCGATATTCTCTCGCGTGTCTAGATATGTATCGTTCGGAACGAACAGCGTGTCGCCGCGCGTCAGCTCCACTACGGGGTGCCGCCCGGATTTTATATCAATCACGCCGTCCGGATTTATGTCCGGGCAGGTGTAGCTATTTCGGGACGCCGCCTCCGCGAGTGAGCAGAGCGCGTCAAGCTCCGCCGCGTCCGACGCCGTTTTAAGTATTCGCTCCCCGCGCGCGGCGAGGGCTTCAAGCAGGGATTTGTATATATCATACTCCAGCGACGCGGCAAGCTCCTGCGCCGAAAGCAGCTCTGATTCCAGCTTTTTCAGCTCCGGCGTCACGAAGCGTTCTGTGTTCGCCAGCGTCTGCCGCCGCTCATAGCCCTCCGGCACGGATTCGGATTTTGAGCGCGGCATTTCAATGTAATACCCGAACACGCGATTATATCCTATTTTAAGCTTGATTCCGGTTCGCTCGCGTTCGCGGCGCTCCAGCTCCGTTAAGGCGCCGCCGCCGTCCCGCACCAGTCCGCGCAGTCGGTCAAGCTCCGCGTCGCGTCCGGGGCGTATTATACCGCCGTCCTTTACGGAAAGCGGCGGGTCGGGGTCTATGGCGTCCAAAATATCTGCCCGCGCGTCGGTGAGCCTATCAAGCGCGGCAATAGCGATAAGAGCCGGGGATTTCATACCGGCCAGCAGCTCCGCCGTTGCGTCAAGCGACGAGGACGCGTCCGCGAGCGATAGCAAATCACGCGCGTTTGCCGTACCATATGCGATTTTACCTGCCAGACGTTCTAAATCACCGACGCCGCGCAGCGAGCGGAACAGCTCTGCTCGCGTCACGGTTTCCCCCACAAGCTCAGCCACGGCGTCCTGACGGCGGCGTATCGCTGCGGGAGAGAGCAAAGGGCGGCGCACCCAGCGGCGCAGTGTCCGGCGTCCCATTGCCGTTTTGGTGTAATCCAGCGCCCAAAGCAGACTCCCCTTCTTCTCCCCCGTCGAGTTGCTTGCCGTCAGCTCCAGCCCGCGGATAGCGGAATAATCAAGCTCCATACAGCCCGCGCCGCTCGGTGCGAAGCGTAAATGCCTCGTCGGCGCGCGGCGCGTGTCGCTGACATATCCCAAGAGCGCACCGGCGGCTATTACCTCAGGTGAGCCTGGGAGCAGCCCTGTTTCCTCAAAGGCATTCTTGCCCAAGGCTTCTATAAATGCCGCGTTGGCAGTCTCGCCGGAAAAGCGGGATTCCTGCGTCTGCGTGAAGCAGGCGAGACGCTGCTCCAACAGCTCTGAAACGGCGGCGTCTTGTGCTGCCAAACCGCCGAGAATCGCCTCTCGCGGGGATATCACGGCAAGCTCCGCCAATAGTCGCGAAGCGTCGCCGCCCGGAGACGCGACGACAGCCATCTCCCCCGTGGAAATATCTGCGTAGCACACGGCGGCGCCGGATTCGGAGGCGTACACCGCCGCGAGATAATTCGGCGCGCCCTCGTCAAGCATGCTCGGCTCTGTCACCGTACCCGGCGTGACGATTCTGATAACATCGCGGTCAACTATGCCCTTTGCCGCCTTCGGGTCCTCAAGCTGCTCGCATATTGCGACCTTATATCCCCGCGAAACGAGACGCGCGATATACGCCTCTGAGGAATGGTGCGGCACGCCGCACATCGGCACGCGCTCCTCGGGGTTCTCCGTGGCGCGGTCACGCGTTGTAAGGACAAGGTCAAGCTCACGCGAGGCGGCAAGCGCGTCCTCCCCGAACATCTCATAAAAATCCCCAAGACGAAAAAACAGCAGGCAGTCGGGGTTTTTTGCTTTTATTTCGTTGTATTGCCGCATCATCGGCGTGTTGTCGGGCATTCCTTCGCCTCCATCGCGTCTTTTGTTTAACGCTTGCTATTCTACTACGATGAGGCGCAAATGGCAAGGGGTATTTCGTTTATGCTATCGTACTCCTGCTCGTAGTAATAGGAGTAGTCAATGCCTTTCATAAAGACCTCGCGGTCATTTATCTTGTCCGTCAAAGCGGATTTCAGCAAAGCCTTTATCTTGGCGGGGTTCATGGTGCTTTCCGTCATCGCGGCAAGATAGTCGTTCTTGTTTATCTTGCTCCAGTCCACGCAGAGCTTCAGGCGATTTTTCAAAATCAGGTCAAGCCAAATGCGGGTGCTTCTGCCGTTGCCCTCCATGAAGGGATGGGCGACGTTCATTTCGACATACTTGTCCGCGATTTCGTCAAAATCGCTTTCGGGCATCCGCTCAATCGTGTTCAAGGTGTTGTCCAAAAACTGTACGGGAGCGAAGCGGAATCCGCCTTTTGCGATGTTCAGCGTTCTGATTTGCCCCGCGAAATCATACAGCCCGCCGAAGAGATAACCGTGTATCTGCTGCAAGCCCTTTGTCGTGCCGACTTCAAGCGTGTCAAGCACTGAGCTGTCAAACAGCGCATACGCCTTTTGTTTGCTCTGACCGTCAATGGTGTCGTCCGAATAGGTGAACCATTTGATGAACTTCGTCGCTTTTTTGCTAGGGACGCTTTCCACAAGCGAAAGAATATCCTCTTGCAACAGGCAATCCGTCAGGTATCTTTTGCCGTCCGCTGCGGGCAATTTCAGTTGGCTACAATTTGTAGTCAACTGAGAACCGCTCTTTTTCAGGCGCGTTTTCAAGACCGTCCAATATTTACGCGGGTCTTTGCTCTCAGTTAAGACAGCGATGATGTCAACGACGGAAAACCACCACTTGGATTTTTCATTGTCCCAGACGGCGCGGACTTCTTTGTCGTCAAAGAATCGAAATGAAATCTGCTGTAGTTTCTTGTAGCTAATCATGCTTTCGCCTCGCTTTTCTATTAAAACC
>JAIRRO010000018.1 GCA_031255955.1 Oscillospiraceae bacterium | reverse complement strand
CTTGACACCGTGATTACACAGTATGTCGGCGCTGCAAGACGGGGTATGTATTACGCACTAAAGTGGTAAGGTGAATAGATAGAGATATGATGATAATAAGGAGAAACCCTGCGGCAGTTATGTTGTGGATACTATGTGAACATTGGCAATCACGGACAATTTCACTCGTAAATCAAATATGGAACGCATAAGGAAATTTATCCGTCCCAGCGAGTAACCCGGATTGCTCGCTGTCGCCGGTGGCGGCAATATAAGTCAGGTATTCAGCCGCGGAACTGCGGATTTTTATCTCATTTTTCTTGTTTTTAGCCATAATCCCACTTCCACCTCAATCCCTGCCCCGCAGCGCCAGAAGTCTTTCCACCTCTGCAAGGTCCTCCGGTGTGTTTACGCCGATAATCTCCTCGCGCATGTCCTTTTTATATACCCCGACGCGTCCGCCGCTGTTTTTTATTCCCGCGAGGGCGTCTGTCAGGTAATATTCACCCTGCGAGTTTTGATTTGAAAGTCTGTGCAGCGCGGGGAACAGCTTTTTTGCCGAAAACACATAAACGCCGGAATTAAGCTCCGTAATCAGCAGCTCCTCCGGTGTGCAGTCACTTGTTTCGGTGATTTTCAGAAATTTTCCGTCGGCGGAGCGTACAATACGCCCGAACGGCAAGGGGATATCCGATGCCGATGAAAGTATTGTGCAGTCGTTCCCCTCCTCTCTGTGCAAGAGCACCAGCTCCGTGTATGATTCGCGGCGCACCAACGGCATATCGCCATAGCAGACTATCAGTGTTCCGTCATATCCGGCAAGCGCAGCCTCGGCGCAAAGCGCCGCGTGTCCCGTGCCCAGCTGCTGCTCCTGAACGGCATATGCATATTCCGGGAACGCCCGCAGTACGCGCTCTCTGCCATATCCGACCACAATTATTATATCCTCGCGCGGCAAAAAATCCAGCGCGTCCAGCACATAACGCAGCAGCGGCTTGCCGCTTGCTTGCCGCATCGCCTTTGGTATGGGCGCGGCGGCGTCTCCCCCGCCGTCCGTCGTGAGGCGCTTGCCCAGTCCCCCCGCCAGGACGACGGCTTTAATATCGCCTTGTATTGCAATCATTCCTTTCGTTTTTGGTTGTTTCGGCGTTTAGGCTGTCACATCTTTTAATCGTCACGCCGCGTTGGCGCTTGTTTCCGTGATGGCGTCAAGGGAAAATCCGGCGTCCGTGAGTGCGGAAAGCGCCGCTGTCAGCGTTTTATGCGTGTCTTCCGTACATTTAAATCGGATATCAAACACGACGTTTCGCTCTGTCGGAAACAGCGCGCCGGGGTCTGATGACGCGGCTGTGTCCGCGTAGACGCTTGCCGGTCTGTATATAAGTCCGCGCTCGCTGCACATCTCGCGAACCTCCGCAGCTACCGCCGGGGGCGACGCGACAAGCGGAGACTTCACCTTTGCCGCCTCAAAAAGCAGCGCGGCGACGCGGTCATATTCCTCGGCGTCATCGGATGTCAAAAATGCCCCCATGCTGTGCCCCTCTCCGTATATGCGCCGCGCAAGCGACGGTGCGGCTTTCAGCTCGTCCGCCGACACAAAGAAGCAGGCGCGCGCGGAGGCAAGCTTTAGCGCATCGAGTATGCGCGGCGTATACTCCGCCGACACGCCGAAAAAGCTGAGGAACACCGTTGAGCCTTCATAAACCGAGGGCTGCGTGGTTACCGGTGTGCCGCCGCTTCCGGGCGTCGGTGTGGGACGCATGGCTGCTGCCGCCTTCGCCGTAAGATATTCGTTGTAATATATCTCCATTTGGCTCTTGAAATGCCCGGCAAATGTCTTGTCGTTATACACCGCGTCAGAGGTTTTTATACGCAAAATCGACGCCGGATCGCTCGGTATTATACTGTACGACAGCTTGAAATATTCGCACACAAATTCAAGTGGCAGGAAGTACAACACGCCGATTCTTTCCACGGGGACATCCTCATATATCAAGCCGTCCTGATCGGTAACTGCCCCCAGCTCGATGAAAAAATTCAAGCTGCGATTGCCGCGCTTGACATAAAGATTCCCGCGTGAGGACGACAGCGACACCGTTACCTCCGCTAAGGCGAACACCCCCGACGGCACATACAGTGTGGTGCCGAAATACGCGGGCAGCGTAGCCTCGCGCAGGGGCAGCAGTGTATCGTTTACGCCGGTGAAGCAGACAATCTGTGACGCGCCGACAGGCGGGGCAACCACTGACAGCATCACCGCCGCAAGCATCGCCGCGATAATCACGCGCTTTTTTATTGTAGTGCGGGTTTTTCCGCTCATGCCTCCGCCGCCTTCCCCTGATAATTGAAATATGATAATTGAAATATCGCGCGCCGCGCGCACTCGCCGTACAATAATACCGCATATCGGGTGAAATGTAAAGACTCCGGCGTCGGGTTCCTCTTGGTTGAAAATTGCAAATTTAATTGCCCGCCGCCGCCCCGCAAAAAACACTTGCATTTCATTTTCACATCTGCTATAATGCGAAAACATTTCACACGAGGCTTGACGCGCGCGCCCCGTTGCCACGGAAAAACGTGGTAGGCGCGGGCGGATGACGGCTTCGGAGGAAAAACAAATTTTTTTATGGAGGAACCCCTTATGTCAATCGTATCAATGAAGCAGCTCCTGGAGGCGGGCGTCCACTTCGGACACCAAACGCGCCGCTGGAACCCCAAAATGGCGTCCTATATTTTTATGGAACGCAACGGCATCTATATCATCGACCTGCAAAAAACCGTCAAAAAGCTTGAGGAAGCGTACAATTTTGTGCGCAGCGTCAGCGAGGGCGGCGGCACGCTGCTGTTCGTCGGCACAAAAAAGCAGGCGCAAGACTCCGTCCGCGAGGAGGCGGAGCGCGTGGGAATGTATTATGTCAACGCCCGCTGGCTCGGCGGCATGCTGACAAATTTCAAGACTATGCGCACAAGAATAGACCGTCTTGCCCAGCTCCGCAAGATGCAGGAGGACGGCACATTCGATATGCTTCCGAAAAAAGAGGTTATGAAGCATACAAACGAGATTGAAAAGCTTGAAAAATATCTCGGCGGCGTGAAGAATATGAAGCAACTGCCGTCCGCGATGTTCATAATTGACCCGCGCAAGGAACGCAACGCCGTCGCGGAAGCGCAAAAGCTCGGTATTCCGATAATCGCCATCGTGGATACGAACTGCGACCCCGACGAAATTGATTATATCATCCCCGGCAACGACGACGCGATTCGCGCGATTCGTCTCATTTCCTCCGCTATGGCGTCCGCCATACTTGAAGGCAGACAAGGCGAGGATGCGGAAATTGAAGCCGAGACATATGATGTGTCGTCCGACGCGGACAGCGACGCCCTCGTCGCGGCGGAGGCATTCGCGGGGGATACCGTCGAGGTCGCCGGTTAACCGACCGACCAAAAATTACATTTGAAAAAAGGAGTACGAAATAATGGCTTTTACAGCTACTGATGTAAAAAACCTGCGCGAAATTACGGGCGTGGGTATGATGGATTGCAAAAAGGCGCTTGAGGCGTCAGATGGTGACTATGACAAGGCTATCGACTGGCTGCGCGAGAAGGGTCTTGCCGCCGCGCAGAAAAAAGCGGGCAGAATAGCTGCTGAGGGCATGGCTTATGCCGCAGTGTTTAATGGCGTCGGCGTGGCTGTTGAGGTGAACGCCGAAACGGACTTCGTCGCTAAAAATGAAAAATTCGTTGATTTTGTAAAGGGCGTGGCTGAGGCTGTCGCTGTCAATAATCCCGCTGATGTCGATGCCCTGCTCGATTCAAAATTCCCCGGCTTGGACAGAACAGTGCGCGAGCAGCAGCAAGAGATGATACTCGTCATCGGCGAAAATATCACGACGCGCCGCTTCACGCGGTACGCCGACGGCGTCAGTATTCCATATGTTCACGGCGGCGGCAGGATATGCTCTTTAATCAATCTTCAGGTTGACGGCATATCCGACTCAGACGCTGTCACTCAGATGGGGCGCGACGTTGCGATGCAAGCCGCGGCTATGCGTCCGCTTTATCTTGACGCCGACTCCGTGGACTCCACCGAGCTTGAAAAGGAGCGCGAAATTCAGCTTGGTCTTGCCATTGAAGAGGGCAAGGCGAAAAACCTGCCGGAGGACAAGGCGGCGGAAATCGCGCGCAAAAAGGTTGACGGCAGAATCAACAAGTATTATGAAGAAATCTGCCTCCTGCGTCAGCCATTCGTGAAGGATGACAAGCTCTCTGTGCTGCAATACGTCGATAAAACCGCAAAAGAGCTGGGCGGCAAGATTAAGGTTATGGCTTTCACCCGTTTTGAAAAGGGCGAGGGCATAGAAAAGAAGCAGGATGATTTCGCGGCGGAGGTCGCAAGTCTTGTAAAATAGGCGCACTGTTATGAATATCCTTGTATGTGACGATGAACGCGACATCGTAGACGCTATCGAAATTTATTTGCGTGACGCCGGTTTTGACGTACTAAAGGCGTATGACGGCGAGGAAGCCCTTGCGCAGCTTAAGCAAAACGAGGTTCACCTTGTCATTCTTGACGTGATGATGCCCAAACTGGACGGTATTCACGCGATGACGCGTATACGCCGTGATTTCAACATCCCCGTGATAATTCTTTCCGCGAAGTCCGAAGACACGGATAAAATCACGGGGCTGTCCCTCGGCGCGGACGACTATATCACAAAGCCGTTTAAGCCCTCTGTGCTTATGGCGCGCGTAAAATCACAGCTTCGCCGCTATACGGAGCTTGGCGGAGCGGAGCCGCGCCGGAACACCTATAAAACGGGCGGACTCGTATTAAACGACGATCTTAAAACCGTAAGCGTGGACGGCGAGGACGTGCGAATGACGCCCGTGCAGTACAGGATTTTGCTGCTGCTGATGAAAAACATCGGGCGTGTGTTCTCAATTAACGAGATATATGAGCGCGTATGGAACGAAATGCCCTACAACGCCGACAACACCGTCGCCGTGCATATCAGAAACATACGCGAAAAAATTGAAATCAACCCGAAGGAGCCGAAATACCTGAAGGTGGTTTGGGGCATTGGCTATAAGATAGAGCGACTTTAGGGGTGTGCTGCGATGGAACCGACGCCGAAAAGATACCGCGTCTGGATAAAGCTCCCAATGTTTGTGCTGTCATCATTTCTTCTGGCACAGGCGTTTTGGGTGTTTATGTATGCCCAAAGCTATTTTCGGGTCAGCAACGGCAGATACGCGCACTATACGCTTCGGGATGTCATATCCTCTGAGGTGTATACTGACACGCGCTCTTTTCCGAACCAATACGGCGTCGTATTAAATGAGCTTGACAGCGTGGCGCGTCTTGTCGGCTGGCTGGGTGAGCTTGAAAAGGGCGCGCAGCTTCCCAAGGATCACAACGGGAACACCCCGGCGGATTATTACGGGCACGAATGGACGCGGAATATGATCGAGCGCGACCTGAACCAAACCGTAAACTTGCTGAATTCCCGCAACGGCGTCGTGTATTATTGCGCCGTGGCGGAGCTGGGCGTCGTATACTCAAACCCCACGGGTGTCCCCGTGGACTGGATTATGAGCTTCACCCACAGCTATCGCAGCTCGCCCGGGCGCGTGATGGCGTTAACAGATGAATATGTCTCGCTGCTGAATTCCGATTTCACCATCTTCCGCGACGAGATGCTGGACTGCGTACAACAGATTGCGCTGTTTATGTCCTTGTATATTGTCTGCTCCACCTATCTTGTTATGAACGCGGGGCGGCGACCGGATGACGACCGGATATATCTGAACGCCGCGGATAAGCTGTATACAGAGTTTACGCTGGCGCTTGTGCTGCTTGCCCCCGCCGGTGCGCTTGCCGTCATATCGGCGTTTTATCCCATCACAGAGCTTGACAGCACGCCGCGCACCTTCGTTGTCGCCATCTGTTCCGTGATATTTTTGGCAGCGGGTATACCGTCTATGTCCGTCGTTCGGCGCGCCAAGGATAAAACCCTGTTATCTCATACGCTGCTGAATAAGCTGTTTATGTCCATCGCCGGGCTTGTTCAGCGCATTTACGCGGCGACGCCGCAGGTTCGCCGCATATCCTTTGCGGTTATTGCCCTCGGCGTTCTCACGATGATTCCCTTTGCGGGGGTTATCACCGTGCCTATTGCCGTCTCTCTGGCAACACGTGTATTAACGCGCCTTAACAACGAGCAGCGGCGGATACTTAACGCCGAAATGGAACGCCGCCTGCGCGCGGAGCAGCTTCGCACAGAGCTTATCAGCAACGTATCGCACGATATACGAACGCCACTGACCTCTGTAATCACCTATGTTGACCTCCTGAAAAAGGACGGCGCCTTCGGCGATTCCGCGCGGGAATATATAGACGTCATCGAAAGCAAGGCACACAGGCTGCGCGAGCTGACGGATGATTTATTTGAAGCCTCAAAGGCAGCAAGCGGAAATATCCCCGTGACGCTTGAGCCTTTGGACCTCAACGCCTTGACGACGCAGGGGCTTGGAGAAATGGACGCCAAAATACAGGAATCGGGACTTGAATTCCGCGTGACGCTCTCCCCCGAGCCGCTTATCGTCTCCGCGGACGGCAAGCTGCTGTGGCGCGTGGTGGAAAACCAGCTTTCAAATGTTTTCAAATACGCGCTGCCCGGCTCGCGGGTGTATATCGAAACCTCTGACGGCGGGGATATCGCGACGCTCGCGATAAAAAACGTCTCAGCCGCGCCGCTGAATATTCCGGCGGATGAGCTGCTGGAGCGCTTTAAGCGCGGCGACGACGCCCGCGCCGGCGAAGGCTCCGGGCTGGGCTTATCCATCTCAAAATCGCTGTCAGAGGCTATGGGCGGGCAGTTTTATATTGCGGTTGACGGGGATTTGTTCAAGGCAACGGTGTCTCTGCCCAAGGGTGAAATGCCCCCGTGCGAGGACGCCTCGCCACCTGAATATTAAAAATTTGTATACGCCCTATTTTTAGCTTGACAATTGCGTTTCGGCACTGTATACTGTACTCTGTTAAAGCTGTGACGCTTACCCCTACGGCGCGTCGTTCGGCGCGTACTTTGGAGGGAGGGATAAAATAAATGTCGGAAGTTCATCTCAAGGACAATGAATCCTTGGACAGCGCACTTAAACGGTTCAAGCGCAACTGCGCTAAGGCGGGTGTGCTCTCTGATCTCAGGAAAAAGGAGTATTACCAAAGCCCCAGCGTTAAGCGACGCAAGAAATCCGAGGCGGCGCGTAAGAACAAAAGCAGACGCTACAACTAATCACACAGCAAACGGAGCC
>JAIRRO010000012.1 GCA_031255955.1 Oscillospiraceae bacterium | reverse complement strand
AAATTGTGTATAATAATCCAAACACGGCGAGAGGAGGGGTGCGTATGGGGCGCGTTATAGTCGTGACCTCCGGAAAAGGGGGCACGGGCAAGACAACAACGGTCGCCGCGCTGTCCTCCTGTTTGGCGGCGTTGGGGCACCGTACCCTCGCTGTGGACTGCGACGCGGGGCTGCGTAACCTGGACGTTTCGCTCGGCATGAGCGAATTCATCGTCGCGGATATTTCAGACGTCACAGAGGGGCGGCTTGGTCTTGAGGACGCCGTGCGCGAGCATCCCGACATCCCAAACCTCTTTTTCATCTCCGCCCCGGCAAGGCTATCCCCCACGCAGCTGCTTCCCGAGGGCGCGGTGCGGATGTTTCGGGATGCTGCCGAGCGGTTTGAATATGTGCTGGCGGACTCCCCGGCGGGCTTGGGCGCGGGCTTTCGGCTGGCAGCCTGCGCGGCGGACGGCGCCATCGTTGTGACGCCGGGCGATAAAGCGTCCATTCGCGGCGCGGGGCGCACGGTTGAAACGCTGCTTGCGATGGGCATATCCGATGTGCGGCTGCTCATAAACAGACTGGACGGACGCAGCGCGCGCAAGCTGGGAATCACGGCGGACGATGTTATCGACCTCACGGGGGCGCGCCTTATCGGCATCATCCGCGAAAGCGAAGGCGTGACGATGGCGGCGGCGGACGAGACGCCTTTGATACTCCACTCCCGCGGCGGCGCGGCACGGGACTTTCTTGACACGGCGCGACGCGTCCGCGGCGAAGACGTCCCGATATAGCGATGATATAGCGATACAGGAGGATATGTATATGAACATAGCGTTACTGGCGCACGATCGAAAAAAAGAACTTATGGTGCAGTTTTGCATTGCGTACTGCGGCATACTCTCTCAGCACGCCCTGCGCGCGACGAACACCACGGGCAAGCTTGTCAGCGAGGCGACGGGGCTGCCGGTTACGCTCTGCCTGACGGCGGCGCAGGGCGGCACGCAGCAAATCGGCGCGAGAATCGCATACAATGAAATTGACCTTGTCCTGTTTTTCTGCGATCCGGATTTTGAAGCCGGCGCCGCCGCCGTTAATGAAATATCGCGGCTGTGCGACCGATACAGCATCCCCTTCGCGTCAAATATCGCAACGGCGGAGGTGCTGATACAGGGCTTGCGCCGCGGTGATTTAGACTGGCGGGACATCGTGAATCCCAAATAAATTGCCAAAAAATTGCCCAAAAAAATTGCCCAAAAAATTGGAGGATAGCAAAATGCCGGATATTCAACGCGTCGCTCCGAGGACGCTTTCGGGCTTTATGGAGCTGCCGCCTGACAAGCAGGCGGTGTTTGAGCTTATGACAGCGCGGGTGCGCGAGAGCTTTGAGGCGTTCGGCTTCACCCCGCTTGATACGCCGATTATCGAGTCGGCGGAGGTGCTGCTTGCCAAGGCGGGCGGCGAAACGGAGAAGCAAATTTACCGCTTTATGAAGGGCGACCACGATTTGGCGCTGCGCTTTGACCTCACCGTGCCGCTGGCGAAGTACGCGGCGGCGAATTACGGAACGCTGGCGTTTCCCTTCCGCCGCTATCAAATCGGCAAGGTATATCGCGGGGAGCGTCCGCAGCGCGGGCGGTACCGGGAGCTGTATCAGGCGGATATCGACATTGTCGGGGATGGCGCGCTGGGACTGTTCAGCGAGGCTGAAATCCCCGGCGTCATCTATACCACGTTCCGCGCGCTGGGGCTGGAGGACTTCGTAATTCGGCTTAACAACCGGAAAATCCTCACGGGCTTCTTTGAGAGGCTGGGACTCTCTGAAAAATCCGGCGATATAATGCGCGCCATTGACAAGCTGGATAAAATCGGCGGGGACAAGCTGCGCGCGCTGCTGACAGAGGATTTGGGACTGACAGCGGCGGCGGCGGACGATATCCTGCCCTTTATCTCCGGCACGGAGGACCCGCTTTCGGTGCTGAGCCGCCACGAGGGACGCTCCGAAATGTTTGACGCGGGCGCTTCTGAGCTGCGTGAGGTAACGCGGCTTATGGAGGACCTCGGCGTGCCGAAAACGCACTATAAAATCGACCTTTCCATCGCCCGCGGACTGGACTATTACACGGGCACGGTGTACGAAACGACGATGACGAAGCACCCGGAGGTCGGCTCCGTTTGCTCCGGGGGACGGTATGACGATTTGGCGGGGTATTATACGGAAAAGCGTCTGCCCGGCGTCGGGATGTCCATCGGTCTGACGCGGCTGTTTTCTGTGCTGGATGAAACCGGATTGTTTAATCCGGCGCTGCTCACCTCCCCGTGCGATGTGCTGATAATTCCGTTTACAGAGGATTTATCCCCGGCGGCAAGGCTTGCCGCGTCAATGCGCGCCGCGGGGCTGCGCGTCGCCGTGTATTCTGAAAACAAAAAGTTAAAGCAAAAGCTCACCTATGCCGACAAGCTCGGCGTGCCGTTCGCCGCGCTGATGGGGGAGGATGAACTCGCCGCCGGTATGGTGACGGTGCGCGATATGCGCACGGGCGAGCAGACCACGGCGTCCCCCGCGATGCTCACGGAGGGTATCAGGGAAAAAATCGCGGCGATGCGCGCGCTCCCGCCAATTCGGGAGCGGTAGGGATTTACCCCGGTAGGGTATACGTCGAAAAACATTTGACATCGTGCTGCAATGTGGTATAATGTATGACACCAGCAAGCAAGGAGGGCATACCGATGGCAATGACTACAATGAGCATTCGTGTTGACGAGCAAGATAAAAAGCAGTTTGATTTATTCTGCGACCAAACGGGTATGAATGCATCCGTTGCGGTGAATATGTTCGTGAAAAAGGTTCTGCGGGAGCATAGGCTTCCTTTTGCCGTGGAGGCTGACCCGTTTTATTCGGAGTCGAATATGGCGGAGCTGCGCCGCCGCGCCGCTGACGGACCCGAGCATTGGCACACACACGAGCTTATAGAGGCTGACGATGATTAAGAGCTGGCATGATAAGGCGTGGGACGAATATACCGAATGGCAGGCAGAGGATAAAAAGACGCTCAACCGCATAAACAAGCTCTTAAAAGACATTGAACGGAACGGTTATACGGGTATCGGCAAGCCAGAGCCGCTGAAGGGCGACTTGTCCGGCTGGTGGTCTCGGAGGATTGACGACGAAAATCGTATTGTGTATCGGTTAATGGGCGATATTGTGGAAATATCACAGTGCCGCGGGCATTATGGCGACAAATAAAGAGAGCGTCTCCGAGCTGAAATGCTTGAACCGGGCAGTAAGTTGTATGGTTGCGGAGGGTTGGAGAATTTCGATAATCGCGTTCTCGCTATGCTGAACTTCAGGCACAGGCTAACGGAATATCTGCTGAATATCGGCGGCCATATCGGCTATTCCGTTCGTCCGTCAGAACGATGCAAAGGCTATGGCAAACTTCAACTTGAGCTTGCCTTGGACAAATGCCGAGAACGCGGAGTTCGTTATTTCTGCGCCCTGTCAAAGACAGAGGTTAACCCGTTTTATTCGGAGTCGAATATGGCGATGCGCGCGCTCCCGCCAATTCGGGAGCGGTAGGGATTTACCCCGGTAGGGTATATTCGCCCGCGTTGCCGCGCCCGTGCTTGACTATCAGTCCGGCGGCGGTCATCTCGCGGATTATTGCGTAAGCCCGCGTCTGGCGGACGCTGAGAATCCTCTGCACATCGGCGTTGGTGACGCTGCCGTGTGCTCGCAAATAATCAAGAACGGCGCGATATCTCGGGTTCACTCGGGCGGGGACAAGCAGCGGGCGGGAGTAGTTCATATTCGGCAGCATCAGCATAAACGCCCCGTGTGTCGCGGTGATTTCGGGCTTTGCTTCAAAATCCTCATAGTGCTGCATAATGAGCCGCAAGCCTGTGCCATACGCCTCGATATGCTTCAAGCGATAGAACACATTCGCCAGCTTCTCATTGCGCGGCTGCGACACGCCCACAAATAAATCCTCCTTCCGCAAGCCGGGCATAAGACCGCCCAGGGATATAAACTCCGCGCGGTCGTCATATATATTTACGATTGTGCTGCCGGAAAAGCCATAATCGCGGTGGATTATCGCGTTTAATATAGCCTCGCGCAGGGCGGTTTCCGGGTAGTCATACCGCTCTATGCGGTCGAGTCCGGAGATGGTGGCGGCAAGGGCGTTCGACAGACTTAAAAATTCGAAAGCCGAGCGCATTTGCCGCAGAACAGAGCCCTCTATTTCCTTGCGCGTCTTAAATTCACCTTTCACCTCTTTTTCATTATTTCACTTTTTCACTATGATATCACCCGATTTCACTTTCGTCAAGTGAAAAAGTGAAATAAATGTGAAATCGAGTGAAATAACGTGAAATCGCCGCGATTGCACCGCTCCGCGTTTGAAATTATCACACCGAATTCCCCATAATTCCCTTGAATTTTCCCGCGTGCGGTGATAAAATATCATCGCGCAAGAAACGGCGCGCAAAAACAGCGCGCAAAAAAGAAGAATTGGAGAACATATAAAATGGACACGGCTGCCATTTCAAGCCCGCGCCTCGCCGTCCTCATCGACGCGGAAAACGTACCGCGAAACTGCGTAAAGAGCGTCCTCGAGGAGGTGGCGATTTACGGCACCCCGACGATAAAACGCATATACGGCGACTGGACAAACCACCAGCTGGACGGCTGGAAAACGCCGCTGCTGGAGAATGCCATCACACCGATTCAGCAGTACAGCTACACCACGGGAAAAAATTCATCCGACTCGGCGATGATTATCGACGCGATGGACATACTGTATACGGAGAAAACGGACGGCTTCGTTATCGTCTCCTCCGACTCGGACTTCACGCGGCTGGCTATCCGTCTGCGGGAGGCGGGGCAGCGCGTCATCGGCATCGGCGAGCGCAAAACGCCGCCGGCGTTTATCACGGCGTGCGATAAATTCACGTATATCGAAATAATACGCAAGAATTTTGAGGACGCTCACGCCGCCGCGGAGCCGACTGTGCCGGCGGCAACGGACACCGCCGCTATCTCCGCGCCCCGCCCCATCCCACGGGACGCATCGGATAAGGACGCCCCGACAAAACGCGACAGATCCCGCTCGGCGGAAAAATCAGACAAGACGGAAAAGAACGAAAAAGCCGTTGAAAAACCTGTCGAAAAATCCGTAAAGGTCGAAAAAATCACAAAGAGCGTCACAAAGCTGATCGCGGACTCCATCTCCGACCTCTCCGACGAGAGCCCGGATGTATTTATGGGTGAGCTGGGCAACCTGCTTCGCCGCAAAAAACCGGACTTTGACCACCGCAACTACGGATACAAAAGCTTAACGGCGATGATACAGGCAATCGACCGCTTTGACATTGATTTTCGCAAGACAACCGACCCCAACATTAAGCATCCATATGTAAAGGACAAAGACGCTTGAGGAAAACAGGACGCAAAAAAGGCAGCAAACGGCGCGGCTGTGTGACGGGCATAATCCTGCTGGCGGCGCTGGCGGGCTTTCTTTACCACGGAAACTATACGCTGGAAACCGAGATATACGAAATGAGCTTCCCTGAGCTTCCGGCAGCCTTTGACGGCTACAGGATAACCGTGGTGTCCGACCTGCATATGGCGGTGTTCGGACAGGGGAACCGCCGCCTTTTTGACGCCGTGCGCGACACGCAGCCCGATATAATAGCGCTCACGGGGGACGTGACGGACGCCGAGGGGCAAATCCCCGCCGCGGTGGAAATCGTAAAGGGTCTCGCGGAAATCGCGCCCGTATACTATGTGTCCGGCAACCACGAATGGGAAAAGGGCGAGGCGCGGGAGCTGATGCGCGCACTGCCCGGCGCGGGCGCCGCCGTCTTGCGCAATGAAATATTATCGCTGGAGCGCGGCGGCGAAGCGATATACCTGCTTGGCTTGGAGGATCCGAACGGACCCGCCGATATGAAAACGCCGGAACAGGTTTTCGCCGACCTGCCGGATGGCTTCTGCGTGACGCTTGTCCACAGGAACACATCGCTGAAAAGGCTTGCGCCGCTGGGCGCAGACCTGATTTTATGCGGGCACGGACACGGTGGGCTGATACGCCTGCCGGGCGTCGGCGGATTGCTGGGACACGATTTGCGGCTGTTCCCCGAATACTCCGGCGGGGCGTATGTAATTGGAAACACCTCCGTCGTCGTATCGCGCGGCGTGGGCAACCACACCGGCGTACCGCGGGTGTTCAACAGACCGCACCTGCCCGTGGTTGTGCTGCGCCGCGCCGCGGGGTAGTGTAAATTCAATTAATCCTTGCTTTTTCCGTTTCCGCGGTATATAATAGCCTCTGTAGCACGGCAAAACACGCGCGAAAATCACTTACGGAGGCGCCCGCAGATATGCAGACGACAAAAAAGGCAGACACCGAAATTAAATCCGACGTTTGGGCGCGGCTGCTCTCGTTTCTCGGGGAGGAGCTTTCGTCCGTCACGCTTGATTTGTGGTTCCGCGACTGCTCCATCGCTGAGCTTACGCCCGGCGAATTGATTCTGCACACGCCGTCAGAGATGGCGCGCCGCTCTATCGAGGCGCATTTTCTGCCCAATATCCGCGCCGCGCTGGAAAAGCTCCTGCCCGGTGAATACAATATCCGCATATTTGATGACGAGGGTCTCGCGGCGTATTTCAGCCTTAAAAAAGAACACGAGGACGAGGACGAGGAATACACCTTCGAGCGCTTCGTCGTCGGCAGCTCCAATAAATTCGCGCAGGCGGCGGCGCTTGCCGTTGCCACAGAGCGCGCCGGCAGAGATTATAACCCGCTGTTTATATATGGCGACTCCGGGCTGGGGAAAACGCATCTGCTCCGCGCGATTCGCAACACCATCGGAAAATCGCATCCCGAATATAAAATTGTATACGTCAAGGGCGACGATTTCACGAACGATCTTGTCCGCGCGATTCAGGCGGGACGCAACCTTGAATTTCGCGAAAAATACCGCTATGCCAATGTGTTTCTGGTGGACGATATCCAATTCATCGCCGGAAAGCAGCAGACGCAGGAGGAATTTTTCCACACCTTTAACACCCTGTATGACGCGGGACGGCAAATTGTTCTCACCAGCGACCGCCCCCCGCGCGAGATAGCCCGCCTTGAGGATAGGCTTAAAACCCGCTTCGAATGGGGGCTTTTGGCGGATATTTCCCCTCCGGACTACGAGACGCGGCTGGCTATCATTATGAACAAAGCCACCGAGCTGGGGTTCCGTCTGCCGGACGACGTCGCGCATTACATAGCAGAGAATATGTCGGCGAACATCAGGCAGCTGGAGGGCGCCGTCAAAAAAATGCGCGCCTATGGCGATTTATCCGGCGAGCGCGGCATCACCATTCAAGAGGCGGCGCGCCAAATCAAGGATATGCTGCAGGAGAAAGAACGGGCGATTACGGCGGAGCTGATAATAGAGGAAACGGCGAAGTATTTCATCCTCCAGACAGAGGATCTGAAGGGTCCCAAGCGCACACAGGCTATCGCCCACGCGAGGCAGATTTCCCAGTATCTTATGCGAACCATGATGCCCGGAACAATGTCCCTCACCAAAATAGGCGAGGTTTTCGAGCGCGACCACACCACAATTCTCAGCAGCGTGCGGAACATCGAGGAGGCGATAAAGAGCGGCGGGGACGCCGCCCAATCCGTCAAGGACATCACCTCCAACATCCAAACGCGGGTGGAGAACGCCTCCGGCGGCGGTCGATGAGCGCCCGCGTTAATCCACAGTTTCCACCTTAGCTTTTTGTGCAAAGCAGTCCCCGGGCTAAGCTCTCCACAACAGACCCTCTCGGGCGGCGCACTTATCCACAACCCTATGTTGAGAATTTTCCCTGTCCCCTCTAGGTGTTTTACCCCTTTTCAACATTTTTCGCCCCCTACTACGATTCCTGCTAAATTATTATTTATATTCTTTATATATGAAAAAAAGAACTTTTTTCATAGCGGACGACGAAAGGATGAATTCAATTGAAGTTTTTATGTGATAAGGATACTCTTGTTTCGGCGGCGACGACGGCGGCGCGGGCAACGGCGCCGAGAAGTCCCGTTCCGGCGCTGGAGGGTCTGCTTATCGAGGCGACGGAGCGCGGCTTTGTGCGCGTCACGGGCTATGACCTTAAAACAGGCATAGTGTCCGAGCGCGAGGCGCGTGTTTCCGAGAGCGGCGCCGTCATATTAAACGCGCGGCTGTTCGGGGATATAATCCGACGTCTGCCCGGCGACGAGGTATCCGTATCGGTCAGCGCGGGGACGCGCGTGAAGATTGAAAGCGGCGTGGCTTCATATAACCTTATCGGTTCGCTGGCGGAGGATTACCCCGCCCTGCCGGGAACAGAGGGGCAAACGACGATGAAGATAAGCGCTCCGCTGCTGCGCGATATGCTGACGCGCACGCTGTTCGCCGTGGCGACCGACGAGACAAAGCCATTGTATATGGGCGCGATGTTTGAAACTGAGAAAACAACGCTTACCATCGTGGCGTCCGACGGGTTCCATCTGGCGATGCGCCGCGAGGAATTATCAAGCGAAACTGAAAGCAATTCCTTTGTCGTGCCGGGCTCGGCGCTTTCAGAGGTGGAAAAGATTCTGGCGCAAGCCTCCCCGGAGGACGAAACAGAAATTATCGTCGGGGAAAAGCACGTCACCTTCAAAAACGGCGAAACGCTGCTCATATCGCGCCGCCTGGTGGGCGACTATGTAAATTATCGCACAGCCGTTCCGGCGACAAGCAAATACGAAATCACCGTGTCGCGCCGCGAGGTGTGCGACGCCGTCGAGCGCGTCGCGCTGATTATCAACGACAAGGCAAGAAGCCCCGTGCGGTGCGTGTTCGGCGACGGAACGCTGTTTCTCACCGTAAATTCAGCCATCGGAAACGCCTCTGACGAGTGCGCCATAGACGGCGACGGCGAAAAGCTTGAAATCGGCTTCAGCAACCGCTATCTGGTGGAGACGTTAAAGGTTGCCCCCTCCGACACATTAAAGCTTGCCCTCACCGCCCCCAACAAAATTTGCATCATAACCTCCGGCGAAAAAGAAGACGACAGCTTCCTGTATCTCATTATGCCCGTGCGGCTGGGTCAGATAGAGCAGCGTGAGGGCTCCGGCGATGACTGAGCGCGTGGGGATTAAAGAGGATTTTATCAAGCTGGACAGCCTGTTGAAATTCGCGGGGGTCGCCTCGACAGGCGGCGAGGCGAAGGAGCTGATTCAAAGCGGCGATGTGCTTGTGGACGGAGAGCCCGCAACGCAGCGCGGACGGAAGATAAAGCCCGGTATGACCGTCGAGGCGGGCAAGCGCGTTCTGTACGTCGAGGTTGCCGCCGCTGCCGCCGGCGTCGGCTCTGTGGGCGCGTGAGAGCGCCCGCGCGGTATGATTTTGCAATCGCTTGAGCTGGAAGGCTTCCGCAATTACGGCGCGGCGCGCGCGGAGCTTTCACCCGGGGCAAACGTCATCTTCGGGCGCAACGCGCAGGGGAAGACGAATCTGCTGGAGGCTGTGTATCTGCTGTCCAGCGGGCGCTCTCACCGCGGCGCGCGCGACCGCGATATGATACGCTTTGACGGCGACACGGCGCGCCTCACGGCGCACGGACAAGCCTTCGGACGCGAAATTACGCTTGAGCTGCGCCTTTTCCGTTCGCGGCGGCGCGAGACGCGCCGAAACGGCGTGAAGCTCACACGTGCCGACGGACGCGCGGGGATGCCGGCGTCGGTGATGTTTGAGCCGGAGGATTTAGAACTTGTCCGCGGCGGCGCGGCGCGGCGACGAGCGGAGCTTGACGCCTGCATCTCACAGCTTCGTCCGGCGTATGCCGCGGCGCTCGGCAGCTTTAACAGGCTTTATGCCGGTAAGCTGAAAATCCTGCGCGACTGCCGCGAAAAGCCCTCGCTGCTCGAGGCGCTGGACGATTACAACCACGGACTGTGCCGCTTTGGGGCAAGGCTGATTTTCTATCGCGCGTCCTTTGTCAAAAAGCTTGCCGAAGCAGCCGCGCGCGTTCACCGCGAATGCTCCGGCGGAGCCGAGACGTTAACGCTGCGATATAAGACAGAGCGCGGCGCGGAGACGGACGGCACCGCCCCCGCGGCGGAGGAGATACGCGCCATCACGGCGGCGCTGGAGGCGCGGCAGCGCGAGCACCGCGAGCACGAAATTGCCTCCGGGACGTGCCTTGTGGGCGCGCAGCGCGACGACGCGGAGCTGGCGATAGACGAGGTTCCCGCGCGCGCCTTCGCCTCACAGGGGCAGGCGCGAACGGCGGCGCTTGCCGTGAAGCTCGCGGAGCGGGAGCTGATGACGGAGGAGCTGGGCGAAATCCCTATTTTGCTGCTGGACGATGTGCTGTCCGAACTGGATGAGACGCGGCGGGAATTTGTTCTCAGTAAGATACGCGGCGGACAGACGATTATCACCTGCTGCGAGCCGGAGGAAACGGCGCTCTCCGGCGGCGGCGCGGCACTGCGTGTGGAAGGCGGCGTAATTACCGGAGGAAGTGGCTGAGCAAGTGGCTGAGGAGGTGTCTGATGTATCTGATTTTAGGGCGGGACGAAGGTGTCCCGGAGGACGAGGTGATAGGCGTTTTTGACCTTGACAACGTCTCGTGGTCGCATAAAACGCGGGAATATCTCTCGGCGGCGGAAAAATCCGGACGGCTGCGCCAGCTATCCGACGGACTGCCGAAAACCCTGATCGTAATGACAGAGCGGGACATTCTGGCGCAGGCAAGCTCGACGCGACTGACGGCGCGAAAAATATAGCGAAGCACAGCGTAGCGTGGAAATCAAGCTTAAATCAAATCTATAGCATAACGCAAAAAATACGCAAAAAATACGGAGGACTGTAATGGCGGACAACAACACCGGAATCGGCGAAATCGAAAGACAAGCGGCGGACTATGACGCGTCGCAAATTCAAGTACTGGAGGGGCTGGAGGCTGTACGCCGCCGCCCGGGGATGTACATCGGCTCGACAAGCGCGTCGGGGCTGCACCACCTTGTGTATGAAATCGTGGACAACGCGATTGACGAGGCGCTGGCGGGCTTTTGCACAGAAATTTCTGTACTCATCAAGCCGGACGACGTCATAGAGGTGCGCGACAACGGGCGCGGCATACCCGTGGATATTCAAGAGCAGACGGGCAAATCCGCGCTGGACGTGGTGTTCACCGTGCTGCACGCGGGCGGCAAGTTCGGCGGCGGCGGATATAAGGTCTCGGGCGGGCTGCACGGCGTCGGCGCGTCTGTCGTCAACGCGCTCTCCGAATGGCTGACGGCGCGTGTTCACAAGGACGGCAAAATATACGAAATGCGCTTCGCGCGCGGGGACGTCACGCAGGAAATCACCGTCGTCGGCGACACAAGCAAGACAGGCACCGAGATATTCTTTAAGCCGGACGCGAATATTTTTGAGGAAACCGTGTTCAATTACGAAACGCTGAAAACGCGTATGCGCGAGCAGGCGTTTCTCAACGCGGGGCTGCGCATATCCACCGAGGATACGCGTCCCGGACAGGAAACGCGCGACGAATTCACATATGAGGGCGGCATACGCGAATTCGTGACGTATATAAACCGCAACAAAACGCCGTTGCACGAAAAGGTTATCTATGTATCGGGCGAGCGCGAGGACTCGATGGCTGAAATCGCGATGCAATACAACGACAGCTATAACGAGTTGCTGCTCAGCTTTGCGAACAACATCCACACGCCGGAGGGCGGTATGCACGAAACGGGCTTCCGTACGGCGCTGACGCGTGTTCTCAACGATTACGGTAAGAAATCCGGCGCGCTGAAGGGCGAGGAAAAGCTCTCCGGCGAGGACTGCCGCGAGGGCATCACAGCCGTCATTTCCGTTAAGCTGACAGAGGCGCAGTTTGAAGGACAGACGAAAGCCAAGCTCGGCAACAGCGAAATTCGGACGCTGGTGGACAACATTCTCTCCGAAAAGCTGACGATTTTTCTTGAGGAAAACCCCGCCGTTGCCCGCGCGATAATCGACAAAGCCGTCACGGCGTCAAAGGCGCGCGAGGCAGCCCGCCGCGCGAGAGAGAGCGTGCGCCGCAAGAACGCGCTGGAGGGCATGAGCCTGCCCGGCAAGCTCACCGACTGCAACGAATCAGACCCGAAGCTTACGGAAATATACATCGTGGAGGGCGACTCCGCGGGCGGCTCCGCTAAGGGCGGACGCGACTCGCGCTTTCAGGCGATACTGCCGCTGTGGGGCAAGATGCTAAACGTGGAAAAAGCGCGCGCGGATAAAGTATACGGCAACGAAAAGCTGACGCCCGTCATAACGGCGCTGGGCGCCGGAATCGGAGAGGACTTTGACGCGGAAAAGCTGCGCTATCACAAGGTGATAATAATGGCGGACGCCGACGTGGACGGCAGCCATATACGCACGCTGCTGCTGACCTTCTTTTACCGCTTTATGCGCCCGCTGGTCGAGGGCGGATATGTGTACGCCGCGCAGCCGCCGCTGTTCAAGCTGACACGCGGCAGGGCGACGCGCTATGCCTTCTCTGACGCTGAGCGCGACGTCATATCCTCCGAAATGCGCGGGGAGGACGGACGCGGCAAGGTGGAAATATCGCGGCACAAGGGTCTTGGCGAGATGGACCCGGATGAGCTTTGGGAAACGACGATGAACCCCGAAACGCGCATACTCAAGCGCATAGAGCTTGACGACGCCCTGCGCGCCGACGAGGTCTTCACCGTCCTCATGGGCGAAAAGGTCGAACCACGCCGCGAATTCATAGAACGCAACGCAAAATACGCGGTAAACGTAGACGTGTAGCGGCGGATATTATCCGCCCATCGCGCCCGCATCGGGGTCCCCGCGCGGCTTGCCGCGTGGGGTGAAAGGCGCGTACCCCGTGCAATATGCACGTTAAATTGATCGGCGCGTACCCCGTGCGATCAGCACATTAAATAAGGAGCGGCACAATGGCAAAACGCAAGGAAGAAACAAGGGACATTTCGTTTCCAAATCAAAAAATAGTAGCCTCCCCCCTGACAAAGGAAATGGAAGGCTCGTTCATCGACTATGCGATGAGCGTAATAATAGCGCGCGCCCTGCCCGACGCGCGCGACGGCTTAAAGCCTGTACACCGCCGAATATTATACTCGATGTACGAAACGGGGCTGACATATGACAAGCCGTTTCACAAGGCGGCGACAGCCGTCGGCGACGTCATGGGGCATTATCACCCGCACGGCGACGCCTCGATATATGACGCGCTTGTGCGCCTCGCGCAAGACTTTTCTGTGCGCTATCAGCTCGTTGCGGGCAAGGGGAACCTCGGCTCTATAGACGGCGACCCGCCCGCGGCGATGCGCTATCTTGAAGCGCGGCTGGCAAAAATATCAGAGGAAATGCTGCGCGACATCGATAAGGACACCATAGACTGGGACCAAAACTATGACGAAACGCGCAAGGAGCCGCGCGTGCTGCCGTCGCGCTTCCCGAATCTGTTGGTCAACGGCTCGTCCGGTATCGCCGTCGGTATGACGACGAACATCCCGCCGCACAACCTGACAGAGGTTATAAACGCCGCGATATGCGTGCTGGAGAATAGCGACGCCACGCTGGACGACCTTATGGAGCACATAAAAGGACCCGACTTCCCCACGCGCGGCACGATAATGGGACGCGCGGGCATACGCGCCGCCTACGCCACGGGGCGCGGACGCGTCAGACTGCGGGCAAAAACAGAGTTTGAGGAATTCGGACAGGGACGCACAGCGATAATCGTAACAGAGCTGCCGTATCAGGTGAACAAAAAGAACCTGATAGAAAGCATCGCGGAGCTGTATAAAAACAAACGCATAGACGGCATATCGGCAATGCGCGACGAAACGGACAGAAAAGGCATGCGCATCGTCATAGAGTTGCGCCGCGACGCGAACGAGCAGGTGGTGCTAAATCGCCTGTTCTCAATGACCCAGCTGCAAACCACGTTTGCCATCGTGATGCTCGCGCTTGTGGAAAACCAAACGCAGCCGCGCATTATGACGCTGCGCGGATTACTGGACGAATATCTGGCGCACCAGCGCGAGGTAATCCGCCGCCGCTCGGAATATGACCTGCGACGCGCGCGTGAACGCGCGCATTTACTAGAAGGACTGCGCATCGCGGTGGACAACATCGATGAGGTGATACGCCTCATCCGCGAAAGCTATGACAACGCGCGCGAGCGCTTGATGGAACGCTTCGGACTCTCAGAAACACAAGCGCAGGCGATACTTGAAATGCAG